>WFTD01000023.1 GCA_015485755.1 Patescibacteria group bacterium
ATGTGTATAAGAGACAGATATATAAATAAGGAGGTAAGTTATGGATTTAAAAAATCACTTTGCTTTTTGTCAATATTTTTCGCGCCGGCAGAAAAAAACAAAAGAAGGGAGGGGTGTTGTGATTAGAAGACAGCCCCGCCGGCCAATCAAAAGGATTTTTTTAAAACACGCAGCCGCTAGTTAGACTAGCGGCTTCTTTTATTAAGAAAGAATTAGTTGTATACTTAAAATATAATAATAAAAAATAGCATGAACATTTTTCTCTTTATTGGTTTGGTTTTTATTATAACTTTTTGGCTGGGAAAATTATTAGAGAAGATACATATTCCTTGGATTTTTGCTGCGCTGCTGGTCGGTATGGCAGTGCCGGTATTTTTTGGCGGTAGCATTGTCAGTGATAGCATTTTTATTTGGCTGGCTCAGTTGGGCATGTATTTTCTTTTGTTTATGATTGGTTTTGAGCTTGATTTGGTTAAGTTGAAAAAGAGCAGCGGTTTTATTTTTAAATCATCAGCAGTGATTTTATTTTTAAGCGCTATAGTTGGAGCGGTTATTATTCATTGGTGGTTGGAATACAGCTGGTTTATTTCACTTGTTATTGGCGCTTCCTTTGCTACTGTAGGCGAGGCAATTTTACTGCCGATTTTAGACAGTTTTGGCATTGTCAATAAGCCCCTGGGACAGTTGATTATCGGCATTGGAACAGTTGATGATGTAGTAGAGGTTGTAGTTTTGGTGATTGTCTCTTTGGTCGCTGGCATTGGTTATCCCGGTAAAATTTATGCGGTGCTATTTGCTTTATTTTTATTATTTGGTATTACGGCTGTTTTATCCAAGATGAAACAAAGGGGAGTTCCTTTTCGTTTTGCGAATGTTGAGACTTTGTTTTTTATCGCTATGAGCCTGCTTTTTTTGTTCATTGGCATTGGCCAGTTTGCTTATGCTGAAGCAGTGGCAGCTTTATTGTCTGGGGTTGCTTTGCGCACTTTTGTTCCTAATAAACGTTTGGAATTTATTGACAGGGAAATTAGGGCTGTTTCTTATGGATTGTTTGCCCCAATATTTTTTGTTTGGGCTGGGGCAAGTATGGATGTTAGGTACCTGACAGCTGAACCTTATTTGGTGGCCGGGATAGTAATAGCTACTTTTATAATAAAGTTGTTTGGCGCTTATTGGCTTACTGCAAAAGATTTGGGATGGCGCCAGTCTCTTTTGTTGGGGGTGGGGTTGTCAGTGAGGTTTAGTACCAGTATTGTGGTTACCAAAATTATGTTGGATAGTGGGTTGATTGATCAAAAATTGTATTCTCTTATAATTGCTTCATCTATTATCTTTACTTTATTAATACCGCCTTTGTTTGCCGGTTTGTTTTATCATTGGCAAAAAGTAAATGTACCACGGACTATCAACAATTGAAGCCCGTAAATTATTGGTTCAATACGGGCCTAATACCATCCAAACATCTTCATCGCGGAAGTGGTTTAGGATATTATTACAGCAATTTACTTCTCCGGTTTTATTGATTTTGATAGCGGCGGCAATTGTTTCTTTTGCAGCTAACTATTTTTCTCATAATTTTGGGGACATTATTGATAGTATTCTTATTTTGATCATTGTTTTCTTGTCAGCTTTAGCTGGTTTTTTTCAAGATTTTAAGGCGGAAAAAACCATGGAGGCTTTAGTCCAGTTGGGCGAACCGCAGGTGTTGGTCATCAGGTCTGGCCGAGAAACAAAGGTTCCTCAAGCAGAAATAGTGCCTGGCGATATTATAATTTTGTCAGAAGGTGATATTATTCCAGCTGACGCCAGCTTGCTTGAGGCGCATTATTTATCTTGCGATGAGTCTATTTTGACCGGAGAAAATAGGGCGGTAGGCAAGCAGTCTGGCGATATTGTTTATCGCGGGACAGCTGTGCAGGTAGGCAGAGGCGTGGCCAAAGTAATTGCAACCGGTTCTCAGACTAAATTAGGCGAGATTGCAAGCGCTTTGCAGTCAATTTCTCCCGGCGTGGGGGTGTTTGAGCGAGAGCTAAAGCATCTCAGTTCTTTTTTACTAAAGATGATTGGCATTATTGTTGTTATTATTTTGGCTGTAGGAGTTGTTAAATTTGATTTTTGGCAAGCGTTTTTATTGGCGGTAGCATTGGCAGTAGCAGCGATTCCAGAGGGATTGCCAGCTGTTTTGACAGTTGTACTGGCAATGGGGGCTCATGCTATGGCCAAAAAGAAGGCTTTGGTGCGAAAATTGAGCGCAGTTGAGTCAATGGGCGATATTGAAGTTATTTGCACTGACAAAACCGGCACTTTGACCCGTAATGAAATGCAAGCAGTTTCTTTATGGCAGGATGGCAGGTTGATTTCAGCGCACGGATTAAGAGGAAAGATTGAACCTTCATTGCGCCAGTTGATATTGGCAAGTTTGTTGGCAAATGACGTCAGGGTTAGCGTGGGCAGAAAAGGAGCAGTTCATTATTTTGGCGAGCAAACAGAAGTGGCTTTAGTAAAAATGGCCAGGCCGATTGTCAAAGATCAGGCGGCAGAATTTATTAGGTTGGACGAGAGGCCTTTTTCTTCCGACCGTAAAATGATGAGCGTATTAGTAAAACATAATTCAGGTAAATTGTATTTGTTCAGCAAAGGAGCGCCTGATGTTATTATCACAAAAAGCACTCATTATTTGACAGCTGACAATAAAATCAAAAAATTAACAGAAGAGCAGCGCCGGCAAATTAACAGCTATTACCGCCAATTGGCTTCTCAATCCTTGCGTTTGATTGGTTGTGCTTTTAAGGATGTGGTTAACCAAAACAATTTCAAGGAAGATCGCCTAGTTTGGTTGGGGATGATAGCTTTGTTTGATCCGCCGCGTGAAGAAGTGAGAGACGCTTTGGCTGACACTCAGCGAGCTGGCATTAGGACAATAATGCTGACAGGCGACCATGCCGCTACCGCTGCAGCAGTAGCAAAGCAAGTTGGGCTGGCAAGCGCCGGCGTGATAAGCGGTCCTGAGATTGATAAAATGTCAGATAAAAGTTTATTAAACAAACTAGATAAAGGTATTAATATTTTTGCCAGAATTTCTCCTTTTCATAAGCTGCGCATTTTACGGTTGCTACAGCAACGTTATCATAGTGTGGCTATGACTGGCGATGGCGTTAATGATGCTTTGGCTTTAAAGCAAGCCGATGTCGGCATTGCTATGGGCATCAAGGGAACTGAGGTTGCCAAGCAGGCCAGTGATATTATTTTGCTTAATGATAATTTTGCTACAATCAGAGACGCAATCAAGGAGGGCAGGCGCAGCTTAGATAATATTGCCAAATTTGTTAATTATTTGTCAGTTTCTAATTTAGCAGAAGTAGGTGTTATTTTTATTTCTACTTTATTTTTTAGCTTGAATGAACCAATTTTACTTCCCGTCCATATTTTATGGATAAATTTAATTACTGATGGAGCTCCTGCCCTAGCTTTGGGTTTAGATCCGGCCCGTCCCAACTTGATGCGCCAAGCGCCGCGCCGAGGAAGGCCTTTGATTGACAAGCGTTTAAAAGCTATTATTGGTGCTATTGGTTTAAAAAAGACATTGGTTTTGTTAGTTACTTTCGTTGTTATCCTTCCGCAAGGATTGGCAGTTGCCCGCACAGCTTTATTTACCGGTTTTATTTTGTATGAATTTGTGCGGATTGCCTCAATTCGGGCCCAGGAAAGATTGAAGTGGTATGATAACAAGTGGTTGCTGGCCGCTTTGGTTTTGTCACTGGTTTTGCAATTGATTATCATGTATTCTCCTTTACATAAATTTTTTCAAGTTGAACCTTTGGGATTTTATCCCTGGTTGATTTTACTGGCCGGTGTTGTTGTTGGTTATTTTTCAGCAATTTACATTACCAAAATTATTGATAATAAATTTAAAAAATATGAGTGATACATTTTATAAAACTATTATCGTTATAATACTTGCTTCTTTGGCAGCTTTAACTATTTTGGGCTGGCAACAATTCAGGCAAGTTGCCGCCTTGCAAGACTTATTGGTAAAACAGCAGGATTTGATTCAGAACTTGCAGTTAAGCATTACTGATACAAATAAAAAAATTTCACGAACCAGTCCGCCTCCTCCTCCACCTGCAACTAACACTCCTTCAGCTAATCCAGATGAGCTGCTCACCCAGGCAGTGGCCAAAGTAGCGCCGGCAGTTGTGTCAATTGTTATTAGCAAAGACGTGCCCTTACTTGAGATTGATTATGTCAACCCTTTTGGCAATGATCCTTTTTTTCATGATTTTGGCATAAGAATACCAGTTTATCGGCAAAAAGGTTTTACAGAGAAAAAAGTAGGTGCGGGTACTGGTTTTATAATAAATTCTAATGGTTATATAGTTACCAACCGCCATGTTGTGTCTGACCCTCAAGCAAAATACACAGTTTTGTTAAGTGATGGCAACCAGAAACAAGCTCAGGTTATTTATATAGATGAGAAGTGGGATATTGCGGTGCTTAAAATTGATGGCGGCAATTACCCTTATGTTAAATTGGGAAATTCAGATAAGTTAAAGCTTGGTCAGACAGTTTTGGCGATTGGCAATGCTTTGGGTGAGTATAGTAATTCTGTGTCAGTAGGCATAATTTCTGGATTAAATCGGACGATTGAAGCTGCCGGCAATGGCCAGGTGGAGAGACTTGAAGGTGTTATTCAAACAGATGCGGCTATTAACCCTGGCAATTCAGGCGGTCCTTTGGTTGATTTGCAGGGAGAAGTTATTGGAGTAAATGTAGCCACGGTGCGCGGTTCAGAAAATATTGGATTTGCCATACCTATTAATATAGTTAAGCAAATTTTAGCTAGGGAAAAATTTTTTTAATTCATTTGAATTTGTATGAAAAGAAATTTGGACCAGCAGATTATTACTGCTGCCAAAAAGGACCCGCGTTTATATGAGGAAATTTATAAAAAATATTCTGGAAAAATATTTAATTATTTTTGGTATAGAGTTGGTCACAATGTAGAGCTGGCTGAGGATCTGATGCAAGAAACTTTTTTGCGGGCTTTTATGCATTTGCCCAAGTTCAGGCAAAGGTCTTATTCTTATTTAACTTATCTTTTAACAATTGCCCGGCATATTTTAATCAGTCATTGGCGCAAACAGCGGTCTACTGTGAGTTTGGAAGAGTTAACCGATGTTCCGGCTGAAATCACAAGAACGGTTGAGCGAAAGTTGGCAGCAGAGAAATTATGGCGGGCAGTTCAGCAGCTCAGCGCTAACGAAAGAGACGCTTTGTTCCTTTATTATCGCGAAGGCATTCCCATTAAGGAGATTGCCAAAATTATGAATAAGACTCCAAATGCAGTTAAAATTTATTTGTCTCGGGCAAGAAAGAAGTTAAAGCAGCATCCTGATTTACGCGAATTGGTTGGTTGTTTTTCTGACAGAAAAAAAGCCTACACTGCTCCTATATTTTTACAAAAATTAAAATGAAACCTTTTTCACTTGTTTGCGTTTAATATAGTGAAAGAAATATCCCACCGAGAAAGGAGGTGAGGATATATGAAGCTGCAGAAGTGGTTAAAGTGGTATGCTGTTAGAGAAAATAAGATCTAGCAGCTACCGCAGGTTTTACAAGTGAATATTAGCAAAACATACCGTGCGCTAAATAGCGGACGGATGCTTCTGGGGTCACCCAGAAGAGGCTTGAGTGATAAGTAATAATCAGCCATCTGGTTAACACTTATTGCTTAAGGGATTTTTCCCGCCTTCCTTGCTACCGCCCTTTGAGGATTGGTAAAAACACGGAGCTTTAAGCGTATTGCCTCGCCGCTTAAAGCTGACGGTTTTTACCAATCCGAGTCGGGTTGTCGCCCGATTAGACTAAGGGCGGCTAACCTGCAGGGAATGGTAGCAAGGAAGGAAACGGCTGTCAGCGAGGCAAGCCCTTCTTGTCGGCTGCAGCCGGTTTAAATAGGGAAGCCAGAGAGAAGGGTAAAGGTCGAATAAAATTTAAAAATAAAATAATTAATTAGGAAAGGAGGTGGTGCTTATGCAATTGCCAATCAAGCGTCGTCAAGATAACAGATCTCAGTTGAGTAAATTTGACAGGTCTGATATATCTTTTCCTTGGACAGTGGATAGGTTATTTAATGAATTATGGCGCAGTTTAGCTTGGCCTCAAACTCCTGCCTTAACCAGCGAATCAGCAGCCGCTTGGTGGCCAAAGGCAGATATAGTTGAGACAGACAAGGAATACAAGGTCAAGTTGAATATTCCTGGAGTTGACCCGAGTAAGGTTGATATTGAGGTTGACAACAATAGCCTGATTGTTAGCGGTCAGACAGAAAAGGAAGAGGAAGTGTCTGATGAGAATTGGTATAGGCTGGAGCGAGAGAGTGGTGAATTTAGAAGGGTGTTTGAATTTGCCAGTGATATTGATGTTGATAATGTTAAGGCAGAGAGCAAACACGGCACCTTGACTATTATCCTGCCCAAAACTGAGGCAGCTCAAAAGAAAAAGGTAGAAGTTGAGGTCAAGCAATAATAAGTGCTTGCCTCTGGCTTCCCCATTTAAGCTGGTTGCTTGACTGTCTGCTTGGGGCGGTATAGATTATTACCTTCTCTCTGGTTTGCTATACCGCCCGAAGTGGACAGTTTTTTTATTTTTTTATAAAATACTTATAAAGTAAAAAGTAATATTATATATGATCATTTCTGGAGAACAGCCGTCTTTGCCTTCAAGCGATCAAGATAGATTGTCCCTATCGTTGCGCAATGCAATTCAACAAGAAATTTTGTTGGATATGCCGCCAGAAGAGCAGAGTTTGTGGGTAGAAAATTATGCAGCTGAGGCAGCTGAGATTATGGATGGTAATAGTGAAGTTGGCAAAGAGATTAGGCAGCTTGCTAGAGACGGCAAAATTGAAGAAGCAGCTGAGTTATTAAAGCAACACCTCTCTCAATTACAAGAAGTAGATTGGTAGGTTATGCTTACAGTTGAAAATATCAGCAAGAGTTTTGGCAACATCAAAGCAGTTGACAGCATTAGCTTCACCTTACGGCCAGGTGAAGTGGTTGGTATTTTGGGTCCAAATGGAGCCGGCAAAACAACTACATTGAGGATTGTGGCTGGGCTTATTGCTCCGGATGAAGGGCGGGTAATATTTTATAACCAAATGCAGACTTTACCTTCCCGTCAGTTTAAGAAATCATTGGGTTATTTGCTTGAGAACAACCCTTTGTATTTAGAGATGATGGTGATTGAATTCCTTGATTTTATTGCTGGCTGCAGAGGCATGACAAAACAGGAAAGAAAAAGAAAAATAAGACAAGCAGTGGCAAGCACAGGATTATCTTCAGTTCTTTTTCAGTCGTTAAGAGAGTTGTCTAAAGGGTACAGACAAAGGGTTGGCTTGGCCCAGGCAATTTTGTCTGAACCAGATTTGTTGATTTTAGATGAGCCGACTGAAGGCTTGGATCCCAACCAGCGGCGTGAAATCCATACCTTGATCAAAAGCATAGGTAAAAATAGAACTGTAATATTATCTACCCATGTACTGCCTGAAGTGCAGGAGGTGTGTGATCGGGTGATCGTTATCCATCAAGGCAAAAAGGTAGCAGACGGCAAGGTTGACGATTTGGCAGCCAGCTTTCAAGATCAAAAAATTATCACTATTGGAACAACTGCGCAGGTAGCAAAAGAGCAGTGGCTGCAAATTACAGGGGTAGAGGAAGTGACAGCTGAAGAAAAGGTAAAAAATGGATTTTTATACAAGCTCAAAGCCAATAATACCGGCACTGATTTGAGATTAATACTGTTTAATTGGGCTAAACAAAATAATGTTGATTTATTTGAGCTTCACCAACAAGAGTTAAATTTGGATGATTTGTTTAGAAAATTAACTACCGCTGAAAAATGATAACATTGTTAAAAAAAGAAATAAGATCTTTATTTGATAGTCCAACCGCTTACATATTACTGGTAGTATTTTTGGTGGTAAATAATTTTTTCTTTTGGCGGAGTGTAACTGTTGCTAATTTAGCAACTTTGCGGCCAATGTTTGATTTCTTGCCTTGGTTATTTTTGTTTTTGCTTCCTGCCATAACCATGAAGATGTTAGCTGAAGAAAAAAGAGAAGGGACAATTGATTTGCTTCTTTTGCAACCGCAGCCGTTTTATAAAGTTGTTTTGTCAAAATTTTTGGCAGTCATTTTTTTCTTAATCATAGCTTTGTTATTTACTTTGCCTTTGCCATTGCTATTGAGTAAGGCTGGCAGCTTTGATTGGGGGCAAATTTTTGGCCAGTACTTGTCAGCTTTGTTGTTGGCTATGGCAATGACGGCGGTAGGTTTGTTTGCTTCAGCTTTAAGCAAAAATCAGGTAGTAGCATATATTATAGCTGTGTTTACTTTGTTTATTTTTATATTAGCAGGGCTTGAAGTTGTAACAGTGGCGGCAACTGGAGCAGCCCGTTATTTATTGGAAGAATTATCTTTTTTGACTCATTATCAAAATTTGAGCAGAGGGGTTTTGTCTTTATCTGATTTGGTTTATTTTGTGGGGTTGTCTTTGGTGTTTTTGGGAGGGAGCTATTGGGTGGTAATAAGATCTACTTGGGGAAGTAAAAAAAGGTGGTGGCAAAAAGATCAAATTATCATAGTAATTTTTGCGTTGTTATTAATTTTGTCTGTAGTTGGCAGTGGATTTGTTCCGGGCAGGTTTGATTTGACTAGCGGTCGTTTTTATACTTTGGCTGATGGCACTCGTCAAATTCTGTCAGATTTAGACAAGCCAGTTACTATTAAGTTTTTTTATTCTAGCACTTTGCCGTCGCAATTTAGTTTAATGAAGAAAGAAGTTAGAGATTTATTGAGCGACCTGCAAAAGCTATCGTCAAATATTAAGATTGAACTAGTTGAGGTTGATTCAGTTGATGCTGAACAAGCAAATGCCGCGCGGAGGTTGGGAGTTGTTCCGGTGCAGTTTAATATTTTGCGTAAACAGGAATTTTCTTTACAGCAAGGTTATTTTGGTTTAGTGGTAACTGCTGGTGATAATTCTGAAAGCATTCCTTTTATTGACAGTTTGAATAACTTAGAATATAAAGTTGTGAGCTTGATTTATAAGTTAACAGTTGACAATAAGCCTAAAGTAGCTTTTCTTGTTGGTCACGGCGAAAAGGGAGGAGCAGGTGAGTTGGGGAGTTTTAAGCAGCTTTTGCTCAATCAGTTTAGTTTAGATGATATTATTTGGTCTGATCAATCAGAAGGTGTTGATAATAACATACCGACAGATGTAAAGGTTATTGTCATAGCCAATCCTACCAGCGAAATACCCTCTAACCAATTACAAAGGTTACATGAATTTGTTCAGTCAGGCGGATCAATATTGTTATTGTATGATGGTGTGAATGTTTCTCCGCAGTTGCTGCAAGCCACTGTTAACAATTCCAATATTAATGATCTCTTGCGGCCTTATGGAGTTCAGATCAATCAAGATTTAGTTTTTGACTTGCAAGCCAATGAAAGCGTTTCTTTTGGCGGCGGCATTATTTCTTATATTTTGCCCTATCCGTTTTGGCTGCGGGCGCAATTGTCTCAAGCCGCGCCTTGGCAAAGGGTTACTACTGTTACTTTGCCGTGGGCTAGTAGTTTATCTTTCAATAGTACATCTACTGAGGTTGAAGTGAAGCCATTGCTTTTAACTTCCAATTTAGCAGGCAGACAAACTTCGCCTTTTAATATATCTCCTCAGGTTAGTTTCCCTTCAGACAATTTAGGCCAGCAAGTAATGGCAGTTACAGTTAAGGTAAAAAATAACAATCAGATTGGTCGATTGGTAGTGGTGGGAGACTCTGATTTTATTAGCGAGAGTTTTGTCAGACAGCGTGGCGGCAATGACAATCTAACTTTTGCTTTGCAAGCGGTAGAATGGCTATCTCAAGACCAGAGATTGGCAATGATCAGGGCCAAGAATAAGGATCCAGAACCGCTTATTTTTAAAGATAAAAATCAGCCGCTATTTATTAAATGGTTTAATTTGGTTGGAACTCCTTTATTGGTTTTGTTGTTAGCTGCCGGGAGGTGGTGGTACCGCCGCTTTTATTTCAAAAGGTATTTGGGCTAATGGCAATTAGCTAAACATTTTGCCGTTAGGGGCAAGTTTTTGTGTCTGGTTTTATCAAGCACCCGGTTTTTAGCTGGTTGTTTTTTGGCGTTGTTTTAAGTTTTGTCCGACTATATAGTATTCTTTGCTGCTTTTTCGGCTTGCTTTTGGTTTAAACTTACTTAAGCTGGCAAAGTAAGGTTTGAGTAGTTTAAAAAAATCGTCGCTTTCTTTGCTGGAAAATACCTTACAGACAAAATTGCCCTGAGGCAGCAGCAGTTTGCGAGCAATATTCCAGGCAGTTTGAGCTAACTTGAGAGATTTGGCATTATCCACCACAGCAATTCCGCTGGTTGATGGCGCCAGATCAGATAAAATAATGTGGGCAGGGGGCAGGGTGGATATTATTTTATCGCTATCTTTTATTAAATCTAACTGGTAGAAAACAAGGTTGTTTGCGGTTAAATTAATTTTAGTTTTATCAATGCCAATAACTTTTCCCTCAGAGCCAACCAATTGCAATGATACCTGCAGCCATGATCCTGGAGCGCAGCCCAAATCTACCACAGTTTGCCCCGGCAAGATTAGATTGAATTTTTCTTGCAGTTCTAGCAGTTTGTAAGCCGACCGAGCTTTAAACCCTTCTCGCTGGGCGCGGCTGGCATATTTGTCTTGGAGATATATTTGTTTGTTGGTCATTTATTTTACTTATGCGTTAGTTTTATATATACTGTAGTTATAATATTAACAATTTTTACTCTATGCAGCTAGTAATAATTTTTGGGCCCCCAGCTGTAGGCAAGCTGACTGTTGGCAAAGAGCTGGCCAAGTTGACTGGTTTTCGTATTTTGCACAAACAGAACATTTTTGATTTACTGGATGATTTTTTCTTTTTTAGTTCTGATCATTATCGGCGTGTAGCGCGAGGCATTCGCAAGTTGATTATAGAGGAAGCGTGCAATACTTCGTATATAAAAGGATTGATTATGACATATGTCTGGTCGTTTAATGATAAGTCTGATATGGATTTTATTGAAGAGCTGGTTAAAGTAGTTAAAGACAAAAAGGGGGAGGTTTATTTTGTTGAACTTATTTCTGATTTAGAAGAAAGATTGTCGCGATTGGAGAATGTTGACCGCAAGGCTGCCCACAAGGTTAGTTCTTTGGCAGAGTTAAAGGATTTTGAAGAGGGTAGGCAGTTTAGTTCAGATCCTGAATATTTTAAGGATAAAAACTATATTCTTTTGAACACCTCAGAGCTGCCGCCGGATAAATGCGCTTTGGCTATAAACAAGTCATTTCAGTTTACTAAAATTTAATTTATGACAGCTTTATTCTTTTTTATAATAGTTATACTGTCAGCTATTATCCACGAATATTCTCACGGTTGGGTAGCTGAACAGCTGGGTGATCCAACTGCTCGCTTGGCTGGACGTTTGACCTTAAATCCGATTGCCCACATTGATCCTATCGGCACTATTTTAGTGCCGCTGATATTGGTAATGTTGCCAGGAGGGTTTATTTTTGGTTGGGCAAAGCCGGTGCCGTTCAATCCATTAAATTTGCGCGATAAAAGATGGGGCCCGGCTTTAGTTGCTTTGGCTGGCCCAGCTTCTAATTTGCTCATCGCTTTGTCTTTAGCTATTGTGATTAGATTGTTGGGCCCAGGTTCGTTTGCAAGTTTTTTGGCTTTGATTGTTTATATTAATATTTTATTAGCTGTTTTTAATTTAGTGCCAATTCCTCCTCTTGATGGATCAAAGGTTTTATACGCTCTTTTGCCCAACACTCCTTCTTGGTGGAGATTTAAAT
>WFTD01000024.1 GCA_015485755.1 Patescibacteria group bacterium
ATATACAGCCGTTTTTATAAACTACGACAAAAACGAATTGTTGCAAAATAAAAAAATCAGGCAAGCTTTAGCTTATGCCATCAGCAAGCAAAAAATTATCTTAGAAGCATTGGATGGAAATGCTGATCCAATCAACGGACCGATTCTTCCAGGATTTCCAGGATTTGACCCCCAATTTACTGATTTTACCTACAATCCCCAACGGGCTAAAAAATTATTAGACGAAGTTGGATGGAAAATTGAGGGAGAAAACAAATGGCGCAGCAAAGATGACAAAGAATTAACTTTAACCCTGACTACTGTTGATGTGGAGGATAATGTAAAGGTTGCCAGCCTAATCAAACAATCCTGGGAAGAAATTGGCATCAAAACAAATATCAATGTTGTTAGCCGCCAAAACATTCAAAAAGAAATAATAAAATCACGTAACTTTGAATTGCTCTTGTTTGGGGAAATTCTAGGATCGGATCCTGATTTATATCCCTTCTGGCACTCATCCCAACGAAAGTATCCCGGGTTAAATATGACTAGCTTTGCCAACAAACAGGCCGATAAATTAATAGAGGAAGCACGAGAAACATTTGATGCAAAAAAAAGAGGGGAAATATACAAACAAATACAAAAAATTATTATTGATGATATGCCGGCTATTTTCCTTTTTCAACCAAATTACACTTATGTCCTTCCCAGCAAGCTCAATGGTTTTGATATGAATAGAATATTTATTCCTGCTGATAGACTGCTTGACAGTAACAAATGGTATATCAAAACCAAAAGAAAGCTATTTACTGCTAGCAAATAATTCGCCCATAAACAAACAGTGGTACATTTGGCCGAAGTGGCGGAATTGGTAGACGCGCTAGATTCAGGATCTAGTGGGCGCTAGCCCGTGGGAGTTCGAGTCTCCCCTTCGGCACCAATCTCTAAACCTTTAAAAAATTCAAAGCCTTTCCTATCGTCACGCTGCCAGGCAAAATAAATCCAATAAAACGCCTTGTTAGAGAACGAATAGATCATCATTTGGCATTGCCTTAAGAATGGCCTGCTTTACTAAATGATTACTTCAGGTGGTAAAGCAAGCTCTTCTTAAGGGTTAAACATGTTATATCTTGTGGGGATATGCTAATTACACTTAGCTATCTTTTGTACTCACTTTATTATTAATAAATATTATTATGAACAAAACCAAAGAAAAAGATAAAAAACAAAAACGATCTTACTCTAAAACAACTACAGCCAAACAAACTGGCAAACAAACACAATCTACCACCAGGCAGAGTAAAAATTCTTCCGCCCAAAAAAAAGCAACCGCCAAGGTGTTGTCAACTACTATAATCAAACCAGCGGAAAAGTTGAGAATAATCCCGCTAGGCGGAAACGAAGAAGTTGGCCGCAATATGACAGTATTTGAATACGGCCAAGATATCGTTATTTTGGACATGGGAATCCAATTCCCAGAAGAAGATATGCCTGGTATTGACTATATTGTGCCCAACATTTCTTATCTCAAGGGAAAAGAAAAAAATATTCGCGGTGTTATTTTTAGCCACGGCCATTTGGATCACATTGGCGCAGCCCCTATCCTACTGCCGCAACTGGGCAATCCTTTGATAATTGGCCGCGATCTCACTTTGGCTCTAATCAAACATCGCCAAGAAGATTTCCAAAAAGGCAGCTCTAAAAAATTAAAGACTCTGTCAATTAGAAGCCTTGACCAAAAAATATCCTTAGGAGCTTTTAAAGTTGGCTTTTTTCAAGTTGAGCACTCAATTATGGACGCGATGGGCGTAACTCTAGAAACCCCCCAAGGCACTGTAATTCATCCTGGCGACTGGGCAATAGAAAGAGATCCCAAACACGGGCAAATTGTTAGATATGACCACCTGGCCAAAGTCAAAAAGCCGTCTGTTTTGATGCTTGAAAGTTTGGGCGCGACCAACACCAAAGAACGCGTTCCTGAAAGAGTTATGCACAGAAATCTGCAAAAACTGATTAGGGAAGCTCCTGGCCGAACCATTATTGCCACCTTTTCTTCTCAAATCCAAAGGATTAAAGAAATTATTGAATACGCTGGACGCATTGGCAAAAAAGTTGCTCTGGATGGTTATAGCATGAAAATGAATATTGAAGTAGCGCAAAAACTCGGCTACATCAAAATAAAAAAAGGAGTGCTTATTCCTATTAGCCAAATTCACAATTATCCAGACAAAAAAATCATTGTTATCTGTACTGGCGCCCAAGGAGAAGATCGGGCCGTTCTGTCTCGTATTATTGAAAACAACCATCGTTATATCAAAATAAAAAAGACTGATACTATCATCTTCTCTTCTTCTGTTATTCCTGGAAATGAACGCACTATCCAAAGGTTGAAAGATAATCTTTATCGTTTGAGTGACAATGTCATTCATTCGGACATTATGGATGTTCACACATCAGGGCACAGTACAATTGAAGATATCAAAGAAATGATAAAACAGATCAAACCGACTTATTTTCTGCCTGTGTATGCCAATCACTACTTCCTTAAAGAAGCGGCCAAAATAGCCCAGTCCATCGGTTTCCCCAAAGAAAATATATTTGTACTTGATAACGGTCATATTTTTGAATTGTACAAAAACAAAGCTAAAATTCTAGATAAAAAAGCCAATACTGATTATGTCTTTGTTGACGGACTGGGAATTGGCGATATATCCAATGTGGTTTTACGCGACCGACGAGTAATGTCAGCTGAGGGTATGCTGGTGGTTATCGCCACTGTTGACACAAAAACCGGCAGGCTAATTGGTAACCCTGACATTATTTCCCGCGGCTTTATCTATATGAAAGCTAACAAAAAATTGGTGGAAGAAACCCGTAAAAAAGCCAAAGAAATACTCAAGGATGAAGATCCTAGAACCAGCGCCAATCAAGCTTACCTTAAAGAAAAACTAAGAAATGATTTGGGGCAATTTTTGTTCAAGAAAACAGAAAGAAGGCCATTGATCTTACCAGTTATTATCCAGGTTTAATTCTTGACAAATACAAAAAAAATGGTATAATACCATTACTTATTAAAAGGTCTGTTGC
>WFTD01000025.1 GCA_015485755.1 Patescibacteria group bacterium
ATCTATTATATTCATCAAACTGAGATGTTTGCCAAAGTTTATGCTTGACTTGTCTATTGGCGTATTTTTTTGTTGTTTGAGTGTTTTTGCGTTAAAGTACGCTTTTATTAAAAATGAAATAGAAAAATTTATTAAAATAATCAAAATAATATTTTTGGTAAAATAGATTGTTATTATTATAAATAAAGTTACTATAATATTATGCAAAGAATTGTAATACGATATGGTTTTGAATTGTTTTTTGCCTTGCAGGTAAAATCCATACACAATAAGACCGTGAGTTAAGGGAGTAAAAATAGCCACCAACAAAAGCCCCCAGCCTAAGGTTTGGTTATCGTTGATGAAATAATACAGAGATCCGATAGTTGCTATGAGAGAACCAAGGAGAGACCATTTTATTTTTTCTTTGATTATTGGTTTTATTGTCCCTTCATACCCTTTTGCAACAGCGCTGATCAAAGCAGTGTTTAATCCGGGCAAGGCAGCGATGCTAGCAATACCAGCCAGAGAAAGAACATATTTATAAGTTCCATATATGTCTTGCGGCAGCAAGTTAGCGTAGGCAACAGCTAAAATAAAAGATGTGGCGGTTGCGATAATTTTGCTTAATGCCAGCCAAAATCCGCCGCTGGCCAAATAAACCATATCAGTTTTGGTGTATCTTTCGCTCCAGCGGAGGAAATTGTATAATTTTGTTTTGAGTTTGGTTGGCATTTTGTTTATTGCCCTTTAGCAGTGAGGATAATTTTAATTGTTTTGAGAATGATAATTAAATCAAGATAAAAACTGCGGTTTTTGATGTAGTAAAGATCGTATTGCAGTTTTTCCATTGCACCGGCAATATTAGAAGAGTATTTGTAATTTACCTGGGCCCAGCCGGTAATGCCTGGTTTGGTCAGGAGGCGCTGGCGGTAAAAAGGAATTGTTTGTTCTAATTGTTGGATAAATTCTGGTCGTTCTGGTCGGGGACCAACAATACTCATTTCTCCCCAAAAAACATTGAATAGTTGAGGCAGTTCATCCAAGCGAGTTCGCCTCAATAGTTTGCCCGTTTTGGTGATGCGGCTATCATTGGGCTTGGCCCATTCAGCGCCGTTTTTTTCAGCGTCTTTTACCATTGTTCTAAATTTGATAATGCGAAAAGGCCGTCCCAGTTTTCCCAGCCGTGTTTGGGTATAAAAGATAGGTCCGTTGGAGTCAAGTTTGATAGCTGCGATCAAAAAAGGATAAAGAGGAAGTGAGATAATGATGCCAAAGCTACTTAAGATAATGTCAAATATTCTTTTGAGGCGGTCAAATGCTTGTTTGCGTCCCTCTGCTAGGTTGCGTAAAAACCAAGCTTTAGAAATAATTGAAGGCGGTATTTTTTGGAGCAGCATCTCATAAAAGTCAGCCAGTGTGTACACTTCAATTTTTTCAATAAGCGATTCATAGAGCTTGTCAATCAGTTTTTGGGTTTGGTAAAGGTCGTCGGATATCACTATTATTGACACTTTGTCATTGGTTATAGCTTGATCTAGTTCATTTAAATTTTGAGGGGATATTACTTTGACCAGGCGATATCCCCACTGGGGATGTTGTTTTATTTCTTGGCTGAGATTGTGAGTTTCTTCGTTGTTGCCAATTATAACAATATTTTGCCGTGGAGTTGATACTATGGAGTTAAATACAACTCGCCAGATGAAAATCAAAATAGCGGTAATAGCCAGGTCTAAAATAAGATTGGTTTTAGGGGAGATAGCAATGGGAGCAAAGTAAAAAAACGCCGCGCCAATCGCTCCGCAAATTGTCAGGATAAGCAAAAGATGAAAGAAAAATGATGATTTATTTTTGGCTTGCCGCAGGTCATAGAGATTGCTGATATAAAAAATTATTATCCAAATTGCAAATAAGATTGAAAAAGGCCAAAGGTGGGCATCTATCATTTGATAATAATTTTTGCCATAACGGATTAGGAGGGTTAGCCATAATGACAGATAGAGAATGGCAACATCCCCAATAAGCAGCAGCCAATTTTTCAGTTTTAGCCAAATGTTTACCATAACAGTTTTATTTTACTGGTAAAGTAGTAATTAAGCAATAAAATTTGTTATTTTAGTTTGTTTTGTGTTGGTTAGTCTTGTATTATATAAAGTAAGGGTGTTCAGCAAAATAACATCTTTCAAAAAGGTTGGTTGTTTAGTATAATCAATTTATGTCAAAATTTTATTTTTACAAAAAAGTTGGTCTGATTGTTGCTGTGGTTGGGTTGATTTTAGCAGGGATTGGTTCGGCCGCATCGGCCAATCAGACAGATGACAGCGCATCAATTTCAGCTGTTCCGGGCGAAGTATTGGTAAAGGTTAAAGGAAGGAATAAAGTTTATAAACTGTCAGGCCCAGCTGTTGACCAGAAATTTTTGTTGGAAAATTTTCAGGATAATTCTGCTATTGAATATGTTGAGCCTAATTATATTTATAAAGCTGCTTTAATTCCCAATGATCCTGATTATATTCAACAGTATTATTGGCGGCAGGTTGACGCTCCTGGCGCTTGGGATATTAGCACAGGCAATCCTTCAGTAGTGGTGGCTGTGCTTGATTCTGGCTTTGATATCAATCATCCTGACTTGCGCCATAATTTTTGGGTAAATGACAAAGAAAGGCCTTATGACGGAATAGATAATGACGGCAATGGCAAGATTGATGATTTTTATGGATGGAATTTTATTGACAATAACAATGATATCACTCCTAAATTTGTTAATTTTAGCCAGTTGGGTATTAATCATGGAACTATTGTGGCTGGTATTATTGCGGCTCGGGGCAATAATAATTATGGCATTGCCGGCGGTGGCTGGCAGGTTAAGATAATGGGACTCAAAGTCCTTGACTCCTTGGGCAGGGGCAATTCATTGGCAGTAGCAGAAGCTATTGATTATGCCGTAGCGCAAGGGGCGGATGTTATTAATTTGTCAATTGTTGGCTCTGAGTATAGTTTGACTTTAGCTCAGGCGATTGAGCGGGCTTTTCAGGCAGGAGTGGTAGTTGTGGCTGCAACTGGCAATGAAGCTGGTCATGGCCAAGATATGGATATTACTCCGTCTTATCCTGTTTGCAACGACGGATCGGAAAATATGATTATTGGCGTGGTAGCAGTTGATCGCAATAATCGCCGGGCCAGTTTTTCTAATTATGGCAGTAGATGCAGCGATGTTTCAGCTCCAGGTGTTAATTTGTATTCAACGGTTGTTTTTAATGACAAGTTTCCTGGTTTTAACAGTTACTTTAAGCCAGGCAATTCCGGCACTTCAGTTGCCACCCCCATAGTATCGGCTCTAGCCGCTTTGATTAAGTCAGTCAATCCTAATTTATCAGCTCAGCAGGTTAGAAATATTATTGTCAATACCACTACTAATATTGATAAGTTCAATTTAGGACTGGAAGGAAAGTTGGGCAGCGGTTTGGTAAATTACAGGCGGGCTTTAGGTGCAGCTAAGGCAACTTTAACAGGCGTTAACAGTCCAGTGGCGCAGGATTGGATCGTGACCGGCGCTGGTCCCGGCGGCGGCCCGCATGTCAGGGTGTTTGATTTTCAGGAAAATGTTTTGGGGCAATTCTTTGCCTATGCTCCAGCTTTCCGCGGCGGCGTGTCAGTTGCCAGCGGCGATGTGGACGGCGACGGCCAGGACGAAATCATCACCGGCGCTGGTCCCGGCGGCGG
>WFTD01000026.1 GCA_015485755.1 Patescibacteria group bacterium
GAAGTAATAAAAAATAAACCAAATAAATTAAACAAAAAAGGCAAAAATAAACAAATGACCCCGCTCAAACTTAGTAATTTTCCCGCCAAGGAAAAACTGGCTTTCTTGTCAGCTACTTTTCCGCCAAACCAATACCCAAGAGACAAAGATATTAATACAACTGCAATAATATTAGTCCAAACAAAAGCAGAGGCGCCAAAATAAGGAGCAAGCATGCGGGCGGAAGTAATCTCAATTGCCATGATTGACATCCCAGAAACAAAAGCTGCAATAAACAAAAAAATTTTCTCCTTCATACCTATTTATCTATTCAACTGACTGATAGTTATCAAAGGTTGGCAGTATTTTACCTGCCTCAATAACAGGGATCACGGTTATTTTCAGCACTACTGAACGTTCTAAACTGCGTGACAAAGCTTCCGTCATCTTGGTAACATCCCACTTTGATATACCCTTCTCACTCCTAACTGTTACATTTATCTGCAACACCCCGCCCTTATTTTCCGTTCTAACATCTGTCAGCTGAACAGCGCTTCCTAGTTCAGCTGTAAAGACATCGGTAATAACTTGACGCTGCCTTTGCTGGGTTAAAGTATTTTTGGTGGTAAAATACAAAGGTATTATGACAATTAAAAACAAAATAACAAACCAACGCAAATTCATCTTTCTCACCTCTCGGGCCTCATCGCTGGCCGGACCGCGAAAACGAGCTAATACAAACAATATCCCCGAAGCAAAAGTAATCGCTACTAAATTTGATAGGTAAAGCAAGAAGCTGCCGCCAGCCGCCTGCCAATCATTGCGGGAAATTGCCAGTCCTGTAACTGCCAGCGGGGGCACGAGCGCTGCCGCTACCACCACCCCGGCCATTGCTCCGCCTAATTTAGGATAAGAAACAATAAAAGCGCCAATAAAACCTGATGCCAAAGCAATAAGAAGCTCAAAAATAGTTGGTCTTGTCCGCGATAAAACCTCACTGCCGCCCCCCAGAACATCAGGAACAAACAAACCAATCAACAAAGCTGTCAATAAAATAATCAAAGTTGATTTAAATACAGTGATAATTGATTTTTCCAAAAAGCGCACCCGCCCCATTACTGTCGCTAACGATAACAAAAAAATTGGCCAAACTACTGGCGCAATCAGCATACCACCAATTACGACTGAACTGGAATTTATAACTAACCCTAAAGTGATAATTATAGTTGAAAATATAGTTAAGAGAAAAAAATCAAAATCCCCCTGGGCGCTTTCTTTTATCTGCTGATAAACTTTATCCTGCCTTGATGGGGTGATGCGGAAATTATCAAGTTCTAATTTGTTGATGATTTTTTTGTAGTTCATACAAACTCTTTGTTTTAATATATCAAAATTATCACAAACAGCCAAATATTTTTTTAAAAAAGCAAAAAGACTCGCTGAAGTGGTAGCCCGTAGGGGAATCGAACCCCTGTTACCGGCGTGAGAGGCCGGCGTCCTAGCCGCTAGACGAACGGGCCATCACTACAGCGAGTCTAAATGTATAAATATTCTTAACACAAAAAAACAAAATTATCAAGAGACTATTGTCTCTGCCAACTATCCTCCTGCCTAACCAACAATTGTTGAGCAAGTTCCGGGTGAGCCATTACTTCTTTTACTGCCCTCTCCATTCGCGCCCCCTGCGATCCTTTTATTAAAATAAAATCACCCTGCTTGATAAGTTCTTGCAAAAATCTGCTAGCTTCTTTAACATCAGAAAAATAAAAAATATTACTCTCATCCATGCCAGCTTCTTCTGCGCCATGGCCAATATAACGGGCGCGAGCGCCAACGCAAATAAGATAATCAATGCCTAGCTCAGCCGCCTTGTGGCCAACTTCACGATGCCCCCTTTCAGTATAAGCGCCAAGCTCAAGCATATCCCCTAAAACGGCTATACTGCGGGCTGACTTTCCTTTGCTCATCTCTGCCAGTACTTCTAAAGCTGCCTGAGCCGCTGTTGGAGATGAGTTATAAGAATCATCAATAATAAAAGTATGTTTGATGCCAGGCAAAAGGTTCATCCTTCCCCGAGGCGGTCTAAACATTCTTAATGCTTCAGATATTTGAACCAAATTAAGCTCAAATACCACACCCACTGCTGCTGCCGCCAAAGCCGCATATACTTGATGGCGTCCCAATACTCCCGGCATAAAAACTGGCACCACATGCCCTTGATAGGACAGCTTAAAAGAAATGCCTTTTACTCCGCCAGCCTGATCACTGCCCCCACTTGACAACCTCACCTCGCTCCCCTGCACATCCACTGAATCGCTAAAACCAAAAGTCAAAACCTTTGCTTTGATTTTGGCAATTGACCTTTTTAGCATTGAATCATCGCCATTAACAATGGCCACTCCATCGCTTGGCAAAGTGTCAATTAGAATTTTCTTTTCTGCCAAAATATTTTCAACTTTTTTGAAAAATTCAATATGAACCGGAGCAATAGCTGTAATAACGCCAACTTTGCTCTTCACAAAACTGGCTAAATATCTAATATCGCCAGGATGATCAGCCCCCATCTCCAGCACTAAAATTTTAGGATAAACTCTGTTTGGATAAACAGAAAAAAGCAATCCTCTGCCAACAACAACCAACCATCGCCACAGATTGCGGCCAGGATAACTGTCAACGCCGATAATAGTCAAAGGCACTCCTATCTCATTATTATAACTTTTACTGTTGCACCTCACTTGATAATGAGATGATAAAACTGCATAAATAGCCTCTTTGGTAGATGTTTTTCCTACTGATCCAGTAATGCCAATAATATCAGGACGTTGGCGTTGTAAGACCCCTTTGGCTAATACTTTCAGTAAATAAACTACTATTTTCTTCAATAAATAAGACACTGTGGTTAAAATTAATTGTTAGGCGGAACTTGTAAGTATTGTAAAATAAATTTAGCAATTTCGCCAAACAAAGGAGCTGCTGATGAAGCAGAAAAACGAACGCCTGGATTATCAAGCTTAACAATCATAACAAAACGCGGACTATCAATTGGGCCAAAGCCAACAAAAGAATGGATTGTCTCATCTGAATACCCTCCCTGCGGCGAAGGAACTTGAGCTGTCCCGGTTTTGCCGCCAATATAATAGCCGGGCACTGCTGCATTTTTGCCATGGCCGTTCTCAACTACAGATACAAGCATACCTGCCAGTAAAGTAGCGGCTGAAGGAGACAGAACATTCCTTATTACCTTGGGCTTAACTTTTTCTATTTTACCATTGCTGTAACGGATCTCATCCACAATATAAGGTTTGAGCAACTGCCCGCCATTAGCAATGGCGGCATAAGCCATAACCATTTGCAAGGGCGTAGCAGTTATGCCTTGGCCAAACGAAGCAGTGTAAGAATAAATTGGCTGTTTGCCAACATTGGAAATATTACCATCAACTTCTCCTGGCAAAGTTATCCCAGTCAATTTGCCAAAACCGAATCCCTCAAAATATTTGCGCAAAATATTTCCTCCCACAACATCAACCACATACATCGCGCCGGTATTGAGAGACTGTTCCAATACCTGGGTCATGGTTTGCAAGCCATGGCCATCTGGAAATTGCGCTATATCCGAATTGCAAATTGGTTTATACCACCCTTCTACTCGCCGGCATCCTTCATCAGAGTAAGTGTCAGTTGGAGTGATTTTGCCCAAATCCAAACCAGCGGCCATAGTAATAGGCTTGAAAATAGAACCTGGTTCATATTCAGAAGAAATGGCTGGATTGTTAAAAACTGAAATATCTTCTACTTCAAAATAGTTATTGGGGTCAAAGTCAGGATAATTGCACATAGCCATGACAGCTCCAGAAAAAGGCTCTACTACTATTACCGATCCCCCGCGCGCGCCTAATCTTTCAGCATATTCAGTTAACTTTTTACAAGCAACATATTCAATGCTTTGGTCAATTGTCAAAACCAAATCAGCGCCATCCTCAGCCGGCTTTATTGTTTGAGGGGCAACCGCAATTAAATAACCAAAAGCGTCTCTGGCTGACCTTATTTGCCCCCTCTTGCCAGCTAAAATATCATCAAAATACCCCTCAATACCATACTGCCCCTTGGGGTTGTCAGATTTGAAATTATAAAAGCCAATCACATGAGAACCAATATTCCTGTAGGGATAAAAACGGGAAGGTTTGGGAGCGAAATAAATGCCGGCTATTTGCCAGCCCTCAATATCCTGCTTTTGGGAAAGGGTCAAACCAGTTCTAATTGGCTCATAGGGATCAGTAGCTACCTGCAAGCGTTCTTTTAATTTTTCAATAAAATCATTCATTGCCTGCTTATCTGCCGCCTTCTCTGAAGCATTGTTAGTCTGATTTACTGCACCTTCTTTTGAGTTGTTGTTCTCTGAACCGTTATCTTCAACATCAACCTGCCAATTGAAGTATTGAGCTAATTTATTTACCAACTCCTCAATATCAACATTATTTTCAGCCAGCTCCTTGGGTACGGCATACAAAAGATAACGTTCCTGATTTTGGGCTACAGGATAAAGCTCCCCATTTTTGTCTTTAATAAAAATTTCTCCCCGACGAGGAATAATTTCCTGCAAAATTTCCTGCTGTCCCGAAGCTAAAGCTTCATAAAAATCATACTCAATAACCTGCAAAAAAAATAGCCGCACTGAAATTACCACAAAAGCCAAAACAACCATAATATAAAAAAAACCCAAACGTTTCTGGGTAATTTTATCGGTCTGTTTCTGCTTTGCCTTCCTTTTGAGCATAAACCACCCTCTCGCTTAAAATATATAATTCATCAATTAGCGTCCCAAGGCTACTTCGCTCTTGCCTTCAACCAAATAATCAACCTGGTCATTGCTAACCATGCCCAATTCCCTGCTCTTTTCCTCTACTCTGCTCAAAGCGCCAAGTTCGGCCGCCTGCCATTTCAACTTGGCATTTCGTTGCTGTAAAATACTAATGCGCCGTTCTAATTCCTTTACCTTATAACCAGTAGTTGCCACTGAATTAACCTGCCACAAATAAGACAAAATTACAACCACAAGCAATACAAAAGCAGACAGTCTTAATAATGGTAAATAGTGGGATTTGATATGGGCACGATTAAGCATGGGGATTTAAATTTAATTGTAATTGTTTTTTATTTTTTCTATAACTCTTAATTTGGCTGAACGGGAACGAGGATTGCGCCTAATCTCATCTTCGCTAGGAACTACTGGCTTTTTGGTTATTATCTTGATAGTGGCGCGGTGTTGGCAAATGCACTGCGGCAATCTAGGGTCGCAAATACAATCTTTTGCCTCCTGCCTAAAAAAATTCTTTACAATCCTATCTTCAGCTGAATGGAAAGAAATAACTGCCAACCTTCCTCCTTCAGCCAAAACTTCAACCGCTGCTGATAAAAATTTCTGCAAATTCTCAAATTCATTATTAACAGCAATGCGCAGCGCCTGCCACACTTTGGTGGCCGGATGAACCTTGGAACTTTTTTTGAAAAAACGTTTGTAGGTGCGCTTAACTATTTCATTTAAAACTTCTCCTGTAATTCTTGCTTCTTTTCTCTTTTTGATTATTGCCTTAACAATACTTCTGGCTAGCCTTTCGTCTCCCTGGCGAAAAATTTCTGTTAGCTCTTCCTCAGACAGGTGGTGCAATAAATAATCAGCTGTAATCTTTTGGCTTGGATTGTACCTCAGATCAATAGGTCCTTTAACAGAGAAACTAAATCCGCGTCTCTCATCCTCAACTTGAGCTGAGGAATAACCCAAGTCGCATACAATACCGTTAATCGGACTAAATTTGTATTCATATACTACTTGTTTTAATTCACTGTAATTTTTATTGATAAAAATAACCCTGTCTTTATATTGGCTCAATTTTGCCTGAGCTAATGACAATGCTTCTGGATCAAAATCAAATGCCAGTGCTTTTCCTTGCGGAGCTGTTCTGTCTAAAATTGCCCGCAAATGTCCGCCCAAGCCAACTGTAGCGTCAATAAAATTTTGGTTTGGCTGCGGGTCAAGATAATTAATAACTTCCGCCAACAAAACTGGCTGATGTTCTCTGCTAATCATCGGTAATTATTTATTTTGTTAAAAATCATTACACTCCCATCTCGCCCAATGCTTCAGCTATATCATTACTGCTTGCCTCTGCATTTTGCCGATAACTCTCCCATTTATCTTCTGACCAAATTTCCAACCGATTGTACAAACCAGCAATCACTGCTTTCTTTTTCATGCCAGCATAACGCCGCAAATAATCAGGCAAAACAATTCTCCCCTGCTTGTCCAGTGAAACATCCATCGCTCCTGCCAACATCAATCGGGCAAACGCCCTAGATTTACTCTGCGCAATGGGCAATGAAGCCAGCTTCTCTGCCAATTTTTTCCATTCTTTTTTAGTGTATAAAAACAAAGAATTATCAAGACCTCTAGTAACTACAGCCCCATCTTTAAATTCATTTCTAAACTTAACTGGAATAGCCAGCCTCCCCTTTTCATCCAAATTATGATGGTATTCGCCAATAAACATTTATCCACAGTTTTATTAAGTTATCCCCACTTTTATCCACTTTTCACCCTACTACATACATTTTACCCCACTTAAC
>WFTD01000027.1 GCA_015485755.1 Patescibacteria group bacterium
CGTCAAAAAATTTGTAGTGCACCATCTTCTTGCGGGAATCTTCGTATTCCTCCGTCCCGTAGGACATGACCATATCGTACAACCGCTGATACGCCGTGCGGAGTACTTTGGGGTCCTTGCGCACAATTTCCAGGTAATCCTGGAATGTTCCATGCCAGCTCATACCTTTCATTTGGTTGGTGAGCCTTTTTGTGATTAAATCTAGCGGACTTTGATTAGTGCTCATAACTAAATCCTCCTTATTTATGGTTTGGGTTGTCAATGATCTGCTTTTATTTTTGTATTTTTATTTTGTTTATAATTTATACAAAAATACAACATAAATGCAAGCGGCAAACAAGGTGGAAAAGTAAAGTGCAAAACAAGTGGATAATGGGATTGACAAAATATAAGGCAAGTGATGAGATGAAAGTGGAGGTTTGTTATTTATTATTTTGTCTTTGAATTAAAGAAAATATATGAATTTTTATAAAATAGCAATATTTCTCTTTGTTTTGACAGGAGGGATGTTGTTTGGCGGTTTAGCCGCCAGGGCTGAGACAGATAACCAATGCACCCAATCAATTGACACAGTAATTGTTATGGATGTGTCAAATAGTATGGGAGAGTGTATTGGAGGTAGTTTTGGCGTGCCAATCACCAACCTAACGGAATCTCAGTGCGCTCTGATGGGGGGTGATTGGGATAGCGACAATAATACTTGCACTATTAATTTTATTTATCCCAATGGACTAGGAAGGGAGCAGTGCAGTGCTGTGGGCGGAACTTGGCAGGATACCTTACTTAATGATGCGCGCAGTTTAGCTAGTTATTATGCAAGTTTAGCCGGTTCGGTTTCTCCGGTTGATCGGGTGGCGGTAGTTTCATTTGCTAGCAATGCCCAAACAGTTATTGGTTTGACTGATGATATGTCAGCTGTGCAAAGCGCGTTGAATTCTCTTCAATCAGGTGAAGGCGGAACTAATTTGGGGGCTGGACTTAATATGGCAGTTGGTATTTTATCATCAAGCGATGCTCCAGATAAAAAGATTTTAGTATTTTCTGACGGCGATCCAACTTTACCTACCCTGCCAGCTGACCAGACAGATTCTGGTGACGAACAGGAAGTGCTTAATGCATACAGCAATGCCCAGGCTGCTGGCATTAAGATTTACAGTTTTGATATGAATTCAGCCAGCAGTGATAGTAATGTTATGGAGCAAATTGCAGTGCCAGGAGGGTATTTTAATGAAAACGGCACCACAGCGGATTTGGATAATATTTATGAATCCAATAAGTATATCACTTGCCCTAGCAGTACAGTGAAAGTTTGTAAGATGGATGCTGAGACAGAAGAATTTTTGAATGGTTGGACAATAACACTGCAGCAACAAACCAAAGATGGTTATGATTTTTACGCTGAAGGCGTAACCGGCGATGAGGATAATGATTATCCTAATGGCTGTGTTGTCTTTAGCGAGGTAGAACCAGGCAATTACCAATTGACCGAGGAGATGCAGGAAGGATGGGAATTGTCATCTCCAGAGTCTGGTAGTTTCCGATTTTCAGTTGAGCCCGGTTTTGATAATACAGATGATCCTTTTATTTTTGTTAATCGTAAATTGCCGCCGCCTTATTGTGGTGATGGCAAGGTAAATCAAGAGTGGGAGCAGTGCGATGGCGAGCAAGGTTGCCTTGATACCTGCCAATGGGAAGAACAAGACCAATGCAGTGATTTGGTACTGGCGCGGGTGGTGGTTGATAATGTTGAATATGGCAAGGACGCTTATTTGACTGATAGGGTATATGTTGGCAGCAGCGATTATTATGTGCCAAGTGGCGCTTGGTTCCCACTTTATTTCAATGGATCTTACTTTACCGATCCAGATATTACTTCTTATGAGGATGTAGATGGTCTGGCAGTGCAAAGGTTAGAAGATTCAGTGCGGTTGGTGCTATATGGCTCACGAGATAAAAATGCAGGTGATATTGCTGAACATGCCAGCGGTTATATTGAATTTTATAATGCCAATGTTACCCATTTGCGTGATGACAAATCCGGCAACAACAAGCTGGAAAAGGATCAGGAAGTAGGCGGTTACAATGACGGCGACGGCAGTAAAGGTGGTCCGGGCGATGATGAAGTTTGGCTTGAGGATGGCCGGTCTAATTTTTGGCTGTCGGTAGATGTCGCTGATGACGGCTATTATACTGACTGGCAGATTATTGAAGATTGCCGCGATATTATTACTGTGTGCAAATATGACACAGATGAAAATCCATTGTCAGGTTGGGAAATAAATATTGAGCCGGCAAATAATTTAGTTGTCAATGGCGATTTTGAGACGCCGCTTGTTACTGACCATAGCGGCAAATGGCAGCTTTTTACCGCTGATGAGGTTGGTTGGAATATTGAGTGGGTAAATGACGGTATTGATGATGAGCCAATGCTGGAGCTGCAGAGCAGCAATTTGTGGGCTCCGGCTAGCGGTAGCCAATACGCTGAACTTGATTCTCATTATTATCTTCCTGAAGAAAATCCAAAACGCGCTTCTGTAAGCATTTGGCAGGATATCTCTACTGTTCCTGGACGGAGATATAGGCTGACCTTTGCTTTTTCTCCTCGTCCCAACTATCCGGAAAGCGATAATAAATTGCGGGTGCAGTTTGGCGATGTAGATGAATTGGTAAGCGCTGATGGAAGCGGCAATGGCAATACAGCGTGGATGACTTACAATTATACCATTACCGCCACTGACAATGTTACCACTTTGCGCTTTACTGATATGGGAGAGCCAAATTCTTTTGGCACTTTGCTTGATGCGGTGAAAGTTACTGAAATAATCAGTGATGAAACTGGCAGTAATGGTTGTGTTGAGTTTAGAGATTTGGATTATGGCGATTATACAATAAGCGAGACAAATCAAGACAACTGGGTACAGGTAGAGCCAGTTGAAGGTGTCTACCAAATAACTTTTGATGAAAATAACCGCAATCCATTTTTGACTTTTGTCAATAGATGGGAGGAGCCTATGGGAACAATAAGGGTCTGCAAGTATTATGATGAGGATAATGACGGTGAATATGATAAGCCTTATTATAACAATGGCTTAACAGCTGTTTCTTGGTGGCAGAAGATTTGGAGTAAATTGATAAAGTCCGCTCAAGCGCTGTCTTTGGTTGAGCATGACACCCCGTTGTCTGGTTGGAATATTATAGTAGAAGGCGAGGATAGCAGCTATGACGGGCAAACCAATGAAGCTGGCTGTGTTGATTTTTCAGTTCCTTATGGTAATTACACCATAACTGAAGAGATGCCAAGCGCAGAAGGTGAGTATTGGGTGCAAACTTATCCAGCTGGAGACGGTAGCCATAGCGTGACTATTAATGCTGACAATGAGTATGAGGAAGTTTATTTTCTGAATGTTAAAGCAGACATTTGGGGCTGTAAATATAATGCTGAAACAGAGGAAAAGATGGGAGGATGGCAGATAGAGCTTTATCGCCAAGTTGAGCCGGAAGATGATTCAGATGATTTTTCCTGGGAGTTGTACCAGACTGTGTTTACTAACAACGACCCAGAATCTCCCCGGTATGGCTGTTATTATTTTGCCGGGATAGACAATAAGAGCGATACTTATAAGCTTGTAGAAGTAGCTCAGGATAATTGGGAGCAAGTATATCCAGAGGATTACTATGAATTGGGCGGAGGCGAGTGGTCAAATCCTTATGATTTTACCAATAGATATAATGCGCCTAGCGGTGGCGGAGGAGGAGGGTGTATTTCTGGCTGTGGTGGCTCAACACCATCATCTCCGCAATCGCCAACTAGCAGTGCTACGCCCACGCCAGTGGTATTGGGATATGAAGAGGTTTTCCCTGAATTTAGCAAAACAGTAGACAAGGAAACAATTAATCCAGGCGGTATTTTGACTTACTCAATCAAAGTAAAAAATACCAGCCAGGTTAACTTAATTGATGTAGAAATTACAGATACTTTGCCACCTGGGTTTGTTTTTGCTGATGATAGCTCAATCAGCCGTAAGTGGACAGTTGGCACTCTGGCAGCCGGCAGCGAGGAAGTGTTTGTTTATAAAGTTAAAGTGTCTGATAGCATTGCAGCTGGTATTTATGCTAATACGGCCAAGTTAACCTATCGGAAGGGGGCGGAAAATGATGGCGCGGTTGAGATGAGCGCGGCAGCGGTTGGCATTTCTGCTAGCGCAACGCAGCCAGCAAGCAGCAAATTAAATTCCATAATAGTGGAGGCCCCAGTAGAAGTAGTGCCAGTTAAAGTTGCCGGTTATAGCCTGTTGCCAGAAACTGGCGGCGGTGATGCTGATGGGCAAATTCCAGTTGGTTTGATAGCCTGGCCATTGGTGCTTGTTGGTTTGGTTTTGGTAAGGCGGTCTTTTGTCTTGGACTAGAATTATTATAAAAAATAAAGTATTTATGAGAGTAAAAATAAGGCGGCTCGCTCTATTAGTTGTTGGTTTGGGGCTGGTTGGGGTTGGTGTTATTATTTTTTTACTAGGACAGACAGAGGATATTGGGACAACTTCTTCAGCTGTAAATTTTTTCAAGCAGCTGCCTTCAGGTGAAGAGCCAATTGTCAAATCAATCATCACTGGCAAACAAGACCCCAGCCCTCCTGTTTATGATATTGGTGATTATGATAAGTTTTTGGTTGTTCCTAAAATGGGTGTTGCCGCCCCTATTTTAGAAGGTGGAATTGAAAGGCTGGCAGAGGGGATTTGGTTGCTCCCCGGAACTTCCACTCCTGATCAAGGCGGCAACACTGTTATCACTGCCCATCGCTGGAAATACAAACCTCCTGATCCTCGCACTTTTTATAACATTGATAAAATGAAGATGGGCGATGTTATTACTTTAAAGTGGCAAGGAAAAAAGTATTATTATCAGGTATTTTCAGTTTTTATGGTAACCCCAGATCAGACAGAAATCCTTTATCCAACCAAAGATCCAATTTTAACTTTGTTCAGTTGTGCTCCTTTGTATGAGACAACTTTCAGGCAAGTAGTTAAGGCAAAGTTAATAAAAACAGAAGAAATATAAAAAAATAAGGTGGACAAAAAAATTGTTCACCTTATTTTATTTATTTTTTAGATATTATTTATTGTTGATTTTGCTATCTTTTTGGCAAACGGGGCATAAGTTGTGGATAGCTTGGGCGATTTTACCTGTTTGAAGCAAGTTATTTTTTGGTTAAAATTAAATGATAATAAATTGCAATAATTTTATCTAAAAATAAAGGAAATATTTTTTATATTATCCCTTGACATTATATTCTTTCCTTTTTAATCTTATTACCAGTAACTAAAAGCAGGAGAGAAAAATAATTCAAAATACAATATGCAATACCAAACTGCAAATAATCACTTTTTCTATTCCTGCTTTATAGCAGGATAAGGGGATCACTGCGTGCTGGCGGTGATTTTTTGTTTGCAGTTATGTTCTTCAATCATTTTGTCTATTGATTTAAATAGATAACTAACAAACCCATAAATTGGGGTTTAATCAGCAAAGGTCGAGTTATCTATTTATTGCCTGTCTCTTATACACATC
>WFTD01000028.1 GCA_015485755.1 Patescibacteria group bacterium
AAAAAGAAGGGGTGCCGATATTGTTGTTTACTGAGAAGGGGATGAGATTTTTATAAAAAAATTATAAAAATATAGTATACGGCTCAAGAAATTAAACTTGAGCCATTTTTATTGACATTTTTTGGGTTTTGTGGTAAGGATAAAGGTTAAAAGTTTTTTGACAATTAAACAATTAACTAACAATAACTAACTAAAGTTAAATCCCCAAAAAAATAAAGGAGGGGCATCATGAGTAAAAATAATAAGTTTCAGGGAGATTGGAAGGATAAGTTGGCGGAGTTGAGATGTAGGTTAGAACAGGGAAGTGGGTTGTCAGCTGAAGAAAAATTATTGCTAGCGGTTTTTAATGGTGGAAAAGAAAATGGATACAAGAAGGTGGTAATTCCGGCAAACGTAAGCGTGGATTCCACTTTTTCGGTGTGGCTGTCGGAACATTTAGGGCTAATTAACGCCCTAGCTGAGGTTGATGTTACTTCAGCTTTCAACCCGGAAGAAAGGAAGCCAGGTACGCTTTATCTAAATGTCGGTGGTGGTCAGCTGGACCATCACGGCAAGGGAAAAGTGTGTACCGCTGATCTGATTTTTCAGTTTATTGGGCAAAAAAAAGATAGGGTGATTGCTGATTTTGTGGACTACGTGCGGATGCAGGATCTTTCTGGAAAAAATAAGGTTCGCAATAGTAATCTCAGGATTTTTCTTCCCCCGGTAATCATTCGGGGGCTTAAAATGGCTGGATTTTCTCCGGAGGATATTGTTGGTTTTATGGATGAATGGTGGAGCGGGTTGGTGACGGCTGAGCGAATTTATTGGCAAAAAGAGAAAAAACCCACGAAGTGGGTAAAAGTTAAATCAGAAGGAATTGAATTCATTTCTCCTCTTACTCTTGTTACCTCACTTTCTATCTATTTGTTGGCGGAAGTGAAGAAATGCAAAGTGGGAACGGTGATAGAGCAAGAGAATTTCAGTTTTAACGGGGGCGAGATCAGAAGTGATAAAAGTGTTCTGCGGCGAGTGTGGGACTTTGTGGGTGACTCTATTGTGGATGAAAATAAGAGAAAGGTATGGAAGCGAATTGTTGATCGGGTTTGCTCTAATTTATCATTCTCTCCAGATGATCTGCAGGACAGAATTTTGCACCCAGAAAATGCAGTTCAGGGTATGTTGACGCGGAGAACAGTGAATGAAGTGGTAGATATTATGTCTGATTTTTGGATGGCGGTTTTTAAAACGCAGTATGATTTCTGGGTGACAGCGGCTGATGATGTGAAGAGGTCTATCAAAATTTATGAAAGGGAAATCCGTACTCTTAATCGAGTTGTTACTGTGGTTGTTATATCCTCTTCTTCCCCCTCAGCAATTCCTGCTCTGAATTATTATTTAAAAAATACAAACCGGCGGGCAGATATTGTCGTGGTTGATCGTAGTGAAATGGGGCTCCAAATTCATTCTCACACTTTGGACCTGCGGCAAGTGGCGGCGTATCTGCGGATGGAAGAGTGTGTGCAGAGACAACGGCGGTTGCGGGTCAAATTTTCTGATCTTCATGCTCCTGGTATTATTGATGGCATTCCGGAGTGGTTTCTAATTGATCCTGAACCAAAAACTGAAAAATGCCGGCTTTTGCTCTCTCGTTCGCAAGCAGCTCCGGACATGCCCAAGACTAAAATTGCCCTGGGGAAGATTGTGGAGGTGATTTATATCGCTTTAAATAGTTGGCGACCACGGGACTTCTGTTATAAGCATGGACGGAATCTCAATGCGGTTGGTGCCGTGTGTGTTGGTCCCAGATTATGCCCATTTTTCTTTTTTAATATTCCTGCTTGTACTCGCCCAAAGGAAAGGGCGCGCGAGTTAGGGGTTAATAAAAAATTTAATAAAAAATAAAAAAACCTTTATGCCCGGGTTGGCTTTTGCCGCTCGGGCTTTTATTTAACAGCTTGACTTTTAAAAGGAGCTTGCCTATTAATTAATTGAAAGATATGTAGATCAATCGCACTTTAACACTAACAAACAAGGAGGGCGTTATGAATCCAGAGATATTGGAGGTTGGCAAAAGCGTTATTTCAGCTTTATTATTTATTTTTGTTTTGTTTGTTATTGCGGCTGGCGGAATTTTTATTCTTACTATAAAAACCAATAAGACAGGAGGAGCAAGTGAGTAATATCCTGGAAGCTGCATCAAATTTGCCAAGTTTATTTATTGTTAGCTGGAGCATTGACATTATTTTCTTTTTGCTTTTTGTTGTTTTTGTTGTTAGGGGTTTTGTAAAGATAATTACTAAGGAGGCGCGTCGCAATGAGCGGTAAACAAATGACTAATGATAAAAAAAATGTTTTTGTAGATCCTTGGGGAAGGAAATATACACTTCCCACAGGCGGGATTAGAGAACAATACCCATCCTCCCTTCTAGACAACCTGTCGCCTGAGCAATACCGATTGTTTTTGGATGGCAAATGGCCCCCCAAAGATGACAAACAGCCAAGATAATCTTGGCTGTATTTTTTTGACAATAATTTTTGACTTGGTTATAATCATTAGCACGGCTCTTTACCAAACAAACAAAAGGAGGGCTTATGGAAATATTTGATTTAGTGGAAGCAGTTAAGGGTTTTGTGTTTTTGTTTGCTGCGGAAATAAAAATCGCAGCAATTCATTTTATTCTCACCCCGTTTTTTTGGGTTGAGGAATGTTGTAAGCGGAGGTCAAGCTAAGGCTTGACCGTTTTTTTATTTTGATTTATAATAGCGCTTAGTCTTTAATTACTGGTTGTTAATTATGCCCAAACGCGCTACCAATAAAAAAAATCTTGCTGCCACCGCAATTGTGGTAAAGGGAGCGCGGGTGCATAATTTAAAAAATGTTACGGTTACCATTCCTCGCAATAAATTAGTTGTCATTACTGGTTTGTCAGGTTCGGGTAAATCCAGTTTAGCTTTTGATACTATTTATGCCGAGGGGCAGCGGCGTTATGTGGAAAGTTTATCTTCTTATGCGCGTCAGTTTTTGGGACTTATGGACAAGCCAGATGTAGATAGCATTGAGGGTTTGTCCCCGGCCATTTCTATTGACCAGCGCAGCGTTTCTCACAATCCCCGTTCAACCGTTGGAACGGTAACAGAGATTCATGATTACCTCCGTTTATTATTTGCTCGGGTTGGTGTGCCGCACTGCCCAAAATGCGGTGAGGCAGTAGAACGGCAGACGCGCCAACAAATTTTTGAACGGTTGCAGGGGTTGTCTGAAGGCACGCCGCTTATTTTATTGGCGCCTGTAATTCGTGATCGTAAAGGAGAGCATAAGGGAGTGCTAGAAAAAATTAAACAAGCTGGTTATGTTAGAGTGAGGATTGATGGCGAGATAATGCCGATTGAGGAAGCTTTGGATAAAAATTTAGACAAAAAAAGGAAACACAATATTGAGGTTGTGGTTGATAGGACAGCCATATCTAATGATTCTGATGAACAACAAAGGCTAATTGAAAGTTTGGAGACTGCTTTGGATTTGGGCAATGGTATTGTATTGGTTTATTTGCCGGAGGCGGATGAAGAGTTTATTTTTTCTGAGCACTTTGCTTGTCCCCGCTGCAATATTGATTTACCCCAAATTGAACCACGCAATTTTTCCTTTAATTCTCCTCACGGAGCTTGTCCGGTGTGTACAGGTTTGGGGACAAAAATGGAAGTTGATCCAGATTTGGTTATACCCAATAAAAAATTATCAATAGCGCAAGGAGCAATCCGTCCTTGGTCGCGCACTAGCGCCAATCAGGCTTGGTATTTGCGCATTCTAGAGAAGGTTGGCAAGCAATACAATTTTACTATCCATCAGCCAATTTCCACTTTCACCAAAAAGCAAATGCAAGTGCTTTTGTATGGCACAGGCGACCGTCGTTATAAGTTAGAATATAGCAGTGATAATTTTTCCGGAGAGATAGCCTCTCAGTTTGAGGGAGTTATACCTAATTTAGAGAGGAGGTATAAAGAGACTGACTCTGATTATGTCCGCCACGAGATTGAGCGTTATATGCGAGTTTTGCCTTGTCCTGCGTGCGGTGGAGCGCGGCTTCGTCCAGAGTCATTGGCAGTGACAGTAGCGGACAAAAACATTGCAGAAGTGTCGGCTCTATCAATTGAAGAAGCACGTTCTTATTTTAATAATTTGTCTTCCGGCAAAAGCGGCCTCAATGAAAAGCAGCAAAAGATAGCCAAGCAGATTTTGCGGGAAATTATTACTAGATTGCAGTTTTTGCATAATGTTGGTTTGGGGTATTTGACCTTAGATAGGGCCGCTTCAACCTTGTCAGGTGGAGAAGCACAGAGAATTCGTTTGGCTACCCAAATCGGTTCAGCCTTAGTTGGCGTAATTTATATTTTAGACGAACCCTCAATTGGTTTGCATCAGCGTGATAATGCCAAACTAATAAGCACTTTGCAAAGTTTGCGTGATTTGGGCAATAGCGTAATTGTGGTTGAGCATGATGCAGAGACAATTGAAGTGGCTGATTGGGTTATTGATATCGGTCCGGGCGCAGGTGAGCACGGCGGAGAAGTTGTAGCTGAGGGCACTCCGGTTGATATCAAAAAAAATCCCAAATCACTAACAGGAAAATATTTATCAGGCAAACTGTCAATCCCCACCCCCAAAAAATATCGGTCAGGCAACGGCAAAAAAATAACAATTGTTGGAGCTAAAGAGCACAATTTAAAAAATATTACAGTTGACATACCGTTGGGTAAATTAGTGTGCATTACAGGCGTGTCTGGCAGTGGCAAGTCAACTTTGATGACTGATATTTTGTCGCGCGCCTTGGCTCAGCATTTTTATCGGGCCAAAGATTTGCCGGGCGAGCACAAAGAGATAAAAGGATTGGAAAATTTAGATAAGGTTATCACTATTGACCAGTCGCCAATTGGCAGGACGCCGCGCTCTAACCCGGCTACTTATACAGGAGTTTTCACCCCCATTCGCGAGCTTTACGCTTCTTTGCCAGAGGCAAAGATTCGCGGTTATGCTCCTGGCCGTTTTTCTTTTAATGTTAAAGGCGGACGGTGCGAGGCTTGCCAGGGGGATGGAATGGTCAAGATAGAAATGCACTTTTTGCCAGATGTATATGTAGAGTGCGATGAATGCCATGGCAAGCGGTACAATCAGCAGGCTTTGGAGATTCATTATCGCGGCAAAAATATTGCTGATATTTTGGATATGACAGTTGAGGAGGCGATGAATTTCTTTGCTAACATTCCCAACATCCATGACAAATTGAAAGTGCTGTATGAAGTTGGTCTTGGTTATATTCATTTGGGCCAATCAGCAACAACCTTGTCGGGCGGAGAAGCGCAACGTATTAAGCTGGCGACAGAGTTGTCCCGCCGCGCTACTGGCAAAACCCTTTACATATTAGATGAGCCCACTACCGGACTGCACTTTGACGATGTAAAAAGGTTATTAAATGTACTCAACCAATTAGTAGACAAAGGCAATAGCGTTTTGATTATTGAACATAATTTGGATGTAATTAAATCAGCTGATTGGATTATTGATTTGGGACCAGAAGGGGGTCAAGCAGGAGGATATGTGGTTGCCGAGGGCACGCCTTTGCAGGTTGCCAAAGCAAAGCGCAGTTATACTGGCCAGTTTTTGCGCAAAATTCTTTAACTGACAAGCATTATTAGGGGGTGTATTTGTGGGCAAATGGCTTGTTTATTTGTATAATGGATGCATGAGGATAAAATCACAGCAAATAGCAGCCCTTGCCTATTTTGATATTTTTTCTTTTCCTTTGACCAGAGCAGAGCTTGATTTGTGGGCATGGCAGGGGGATTTTGTAAAGTTGCCAGTTGATAGCCATAATGGCTTTTTTTATTTGTCAGGCAGGGATCAGATAGTATTAAGCCGCCGCCATCATTACAAAATTTCTTACCGCAAAATTAAGCGAGCTTTGTTTTTTACAAAAATATTTCGGCTGCTTCCTAGCGTTAAAATGGTTGCGGTTTGCAATTCGTTGGGATACTTCAATGCCCGCTTGGATAGTGATATTGATTTGTTTATTATTGTTAAACCTGGTACTATTTGGTTAACGCGCTTTTGGCTGCAAAGTTTATTAAAAATATTAAAAGCCCGACCATTTGATAGGGGTAAGCGCCGCGATGGAGTGTGTTTGACATTTTTTTTGTCAGCCAATCAACTAGATATCAAACATTTGTCTATTGTTGAACCGGACGTTTATTTGCATTATTGGTCTATTCAGCTCATCCCAATTTATGACGCCGGCGGTTATTATGAGAAGTTTATTCAAGCCAATGATTATTGGATAAAACAGCATTTGCCTTATTATTTGCATTATTACCCCCACCAGAGGCTGAAAGTACTTCCTAGCAAATGGTCGTGGTTGTTTGTTATTTTGACTGTACCGTGGTGGGAGAAGTTTTTGCGTAAAGTTCAGATGAAGATTTTGCCTGATAAATTGCGGCAACTGGCCGGTAGGGATAGCAGAGTAGTTTTGACTGATAATATTTTAAAATTTCATAGTGAAGATAAACGATTAATTTATTACAACTTATGGCAAAGCAAAAATTATCAAAATTAAACTGGAGCGAGCTTATTGAGAGAGCTGTGGTAGTGGGTATTTATTTTTGGATTTTTTTATTACCCTGGCAGATCCGTTATTTTATTAAAATAGCTACTTTGAACGACACTTATTGGGAGGCAGGCACTTTTTCTTTGTATATTAGCGAGGTGGTATTGGTAGTGGTGGCGCTGTTGAAGTTTTTTGCTTGGCTTTTACGGGAAAAACGAGACAAAGCTTCAGTTAGCTCTAATTTTATTTCGTCTTTGCCTTATGCGGTAGCTGGTTTTGTTTTGTTTGTGGCAGCAAGCGCATTTTGGTCAATTTCTCCATCGCTATCAGCATATTATGCTGTTAAAATAGTTGCAGCTTGGTTAATGTTTGTGATTATAATAAACAGTTCAGTGTCTTTATCGCAAATAATGACAGTGTTGGTTGCCGCAGGAATCATCCAGGGATATATGGCAATTGTCCAATTTAACGCCCAAATTGTGAATGCCAATAAGTGGTTGGGTATAGCTGGACAGGACGCTCGTAATTTGGGAGTGGCAGTGGTTGATACAGGTTTGAGAAGGTGGTTGAGAGCTTATGGCAGTTTGCCCCATCCCAATATTTTGGGCGGGTTTTTGGTAATAGCACTGGCAGCCGCAGTGAGGCAATTTTTGCAAAGCAAAATTCAACTGCGCCAAGCTGATTCTCAAAAAATTAGATTTTATAGTTTATCAGTGTTGGTTGCGGTTATGTTTATAGGCAGCGGCCTGGCTTTGTCTTTTTCGCGGGCAGCGTGGTTGGCAGCTGTTTTGGTCTGGATCATTTTTTTGGCTTGGGTATTGAGGCAAAAAAAAGTTTGGTTGATGGCAGAGTGGGGTAAAATTTTTGTTATTTTTGCTTTGTCGGTGTCAGTGTGGCTAATTGTTTACCCTCAGCCGTTTTTTACTCGTTTAAGCGGCCAGGGCAAATTGGAACAGTTGTCTTGGCAGGAACGGGCAGCCAGCTTGTCGCAAGGCAAAGAGGTGATTGGCAGCAATTGGTACAGTGGTGTTGGCGTTGGAGCTTATACTTATTATCTTTACAAACAAGACAGTTCTCAACCAGCTTGGTTTTACCAGCCTATTCATAATTCTTATTTGATGATTTTGGCGGAGATTGGTCTGTGGGGAGCATTATTTTTGTTGTGGATTATTTATGCTCTAGTGGCAGCAATTGGCACGGTTACTTCAGCGGCATTGGTTGGAGGGGTGCTGTTGCTGCTGGCTTTAGACCATTGGTGGTGGACCACTGCTTTTGGCTGGTATTTGATTTTTATGGTTTTGGCGCTGGTTTGGCTTGATAGAAAAAATAAATTTGTGCAAAAAAGCAA
>WFTD01000029.1 GCA_015485755.1 Patescibacteria group bacterium
ATTATACGTAGTTTAAATTATACCAAACTTTAACTACCTGTCAAGTTTTGTGGATAAAAAAATGCTTATTTTTATATTTTGACTAAAATTAGCCAAAATTAATTAAAAAGAACAAAAAAATATTCTTTTTAAGGCTACAACCTGTGGAACAATTATTCCAAAACTGCCTTAATTCTTCTCACTCCAGCGCTAGAAGCTTGCTCTTTTACAATTCTAAATTTTCCCAACTCGCTGGTATTTTTCACATGGGGCCCGCCACAAATCTCCCGACTAAACGGCTTGTCTTTGTCGCCAATCGTATAAACCTTGATCTTATCTCCATACTTTTGAGTAAATAAACCAATCGCTCCCTTGGCTTTAGCCTCCTCAACTGTCATTTCTTCAAAATAAACAGGGAGTCCTTTTTTGATTTGTTCATTGACCAAATCCTCCACTGCCCTAATCTGTTCTGGAGTCATTTTGTCTGGATGAGAAAAATCAAACCGCAAGCGTTCCTTGGTGATATTTGATCCTTTTTGGATAACATGCTCACCCAAAACTTGGCGCAAAGCGGCATGCAAAAGATGGGTAGCTGTATGCAAACGCTTAACTTCCTCACTGTGATCAGCCAGCCCTCCCGCAAACTTCTGCTTTGCTCCCTGCCGGGATTTCTCCTGGTGCTCTTTTATCTTGGCATAAAATGTATCTTTATCCCTAATAACAACTCCCATTCTCTCAATCTCCTCCAAAGGGAAGCCATAAGTAGAATAAAGTTCAAAAGCGTCATCTCCTGAAATTTGACCATCTCGCAAATAAACTTTAACCTTTTCCTCTCCCGCCTTGAGTACCCGGCTAAATTTTTCTTCTTCAGTTGCAATTTCAGCCAATACCCTATCTTTGTTCCTCTGCAATTCACTATAAACATCTCCCAAAGTATCAATTACAACTTCAGCTATAATTGGCAAAAATTTAGTTTCAATGCCAACTTCCCTTCCTCTCCTAATAGCTGTCCTAAGCAATCGCCTTACTACATACCCTTGATCCAAATTAGATGGCGCTACTCCTTTGTCATCGCCCATAATCATAACCGCTGATCGCAAATGATCTGTGATAACCCTAATTGCTTTTTGGTTATTTTTGTCTCTGGCCAGCTCTACAATCCTTTGATAAATAGGCTTGATTGTATCAACCTCATAAACGCTAGCAAAATCATTTAACACAGCTACTGTCCTTTCAAGTCCCATGCCAGTATCTACATTGCGCTGTTTGAGCGGCTCATACTTTCCTTCAGCTGTTTTATTGTACTGCATGAATACATCATTCCAAATTTCCACCCAATTTGATTCATCATTGCCTGGATTTGAATCTTGAGGCGGATTGCCCTGCCCCACCCAATAAAACATTTCTGTATCGGGACCGCAAGGCCCAGTCTGGCCAGCTGGCCCCCACCAATTATTTTCTTTGGGCAAATAAGCAATCTTATGCTGTGGCACACCTAATTTTCTCCAAATATCAGCTGATTCTTCATCGCGCGGAGCGTCTTTATCACCAGCAAAAACAGACACGGCTATCTTGCCGGGGTCAATTCCCAACCACTGGGGCGAGGTTAAAAATTCCCATGACCAAGAAATAGCCTCTTCTTTGAAATAATCGCCAAGCGACCAATTGCCAAGCATTTCAAAAAAAGTCAAATGGGTATCATCGCCAACCTCATTAATATCGCCAGTGCGGATACACTTCTGATAGTTGGCCAATCTTGTTCCCGCGGGATGTTTTTCTCCAAGCAAATAAGGCACCAAGGGGTGCATACCAGCTGTTGTAAATAGCACGGTTGGATCATTCTCTGGAATCAACGATGCGCCATCAATAATCTTGTGCCCTTTACTGACAAAAAAATTTAAAAATTTTTCTCTTAACTCTTTGGTGGTAATCATAATAAACAATAATTATAACTGTCGGTTGGTTTAGATTATAAAATTTTTCTACTATTTTAGCAAGCAACAAGAAAATACCCCAAGGGCAAAAGAGAGGAGGTAAGATCCTTATAGACAAATAAGGAGGGTGCCCTTGGGGTGACAATTGAAAGGAGGCGGCGATAAATCCTCAAAACCAAAAAAGGTTGTAAAGATTATTTATTTTATTTTTATATGATTATTGATAGAATCACCGCCCCCCAAAAAAATTATTAAAAGTACTATTCACTTTATATATACACCCTGCCCAATATTTGGTCAATTATATTATGTGGATAAACATTATTCAACAATAACACCTCCGCCTAAACAAACATCATTTTTATAAAAAACAATACTTTGTCCTGGTGTAACAGCCCGTTGAGGCTTTTGAAAAACAACTTTTACCCTATTTTTTGCTAATTTTTCCACTCGGCACAATTGATCGCTTTGGCGATAGCGTATCTTTGCTGCCAGATCAGAAGAAAAATCAGGTTCGCCTGTCACCCAATGCAAATCTGCAGCTACCAGCTCCTGTTTGAACAGCTTGGGATGATGAGCGCCTTTCACCACATACAAAATATTATGTTTTATATCCTTACCGGCAACATAATAAGGAATACCAACCCCGCCTTGACCAATCCCCCGCCTTTGACCAATAGTATACAAAAACAACCCCTGATGCTCTCCTATCACTTCACCAGTGTCCCAATCAATAATTTGTCCAGGCTGGGGAGATAAATTGGCTAACAAAAATTTTCTCATATCTACCTCACCAACAAAACATATGCCCTGGGAATCTTTTTTGTTTTTGGTTGGCAAATCAATCTGCCTGGCTAACTCCCGCACTTCATCTTTGGTAAGAGCGCCAACCGGAAATAACACTTGAGGCAATACAGACTGGGTTAAGGTATACAAAAAATAAGATTGGTCTTTGTTTTTGTCAGCTCCTTTGAGCAAAAAAAACTTACCGTCTCTTTGGTAAATCCTGGCATAATGACCAGTTGCAATATAATCAACTCCCAACTCTTGTTTGGCTTTGTTCAAAAAAACACCAAACTTTATCTTTTTGTTACACATAATATCAGGGTTGGGAGTGCGGCCATGGCGATATTCTTGAAAAAAATAATCCATCACTTCCCGATAATAATCATCTTCAAAATTCCAAATAAAAAAAGGTATGCCTAACTTTTGACAAACAGAACGTGCGTCTTCTTGATCTGTTTGCCAATGGCAACCTGTTTTTAGCTCAGGGTTGGCTGTCAACATTTCTTCATCAAAGAAAAACAACGGGTCAAAATTTTTCATAAACACGCCAACAACTTCATAGCCCTGCTTCTTTAACAAATAAGCGGCTACTGATGAATCAACTCCACCAGAAATACCAACGGCTACTTTTTTGGCTGCTTTTGGCATTGAATAATATTATTAATTTTAATTATCAAATTAAAGTCCGGGCTAACTCATAACCATCAGCAATAATGCGCCGCGCTTTCGCAAAATCATAAGACCTTATTTGGCTGTTTTTGTATTCTAAATATATTTTATTCTTCAATTTTTCCACTTCACGCTGATAGCGAGACAGGGCATACAAACGCAATGATCTCTCCACTACTGCCCACACATTTAAACTGCCCAAAGCCGGGCTGTCAAGTTTGTCAGTTGTAAAAAAGGGATTAACAACTATCCACTGCCGAAAATGAAAGCCGCGCGCCAAGCTAATCGGCAAATTATTTACCACTCCGCCGTCTACCAAAATTCTTCCCTGGTAACGGTAAGGCAAAAATAATCCAGGAATATTCATTGAAGCTCGGACCGCTTTTACCACTGATCCCTGGCGAAATACAATTTCCTCTCCAGTGACAAAATCAGTGGCATTGATACGAAGCGGTATATCAAGGTCAGAAAAAGTAATATCGCCCAAATAACTATGTAAATATTTTTCAAATTTTTCCCCTTTTATCACCCCGCCACGACCAAGTAAATCAATGTCTAAAAATTTTCTAATCCGCAAGGAACAAACAAATTTCTCAATCTCTGCAATGCTTTTGCCTGCTGCCCACAAAGAGCCAATAATTGCCCCCATAGACGTGCCGGTTATTACTTTTGGTCTTAAACCCAACTCATCCAAACGTTTAATCACTCCCACATGGACAATACCGCGCGCTGCCCCACCGCCAAGGACTAAAGCAAAATTGTTATCTTGAATCCTAACCATACAAATAAAAAAATAATAAAATCGCGGCAATAAAAATCCTATACCAAACAAAAGGCTTAAGGCTTTTTTTGGTCAAAAGCTTCAACAAAAACCAAATAGCAGCCAAACCAGACAAAAAACTAGCGCCAAAACCAACCCACATTTCTCCAGTTGAGACCAAAACAGCAGGCTCTTTTATCAACTTCAACAGACTCAAAAATCCAGCCCCAGCAATTAAAGGCGCTCCCAACAAGAAACTAAATTTGGCTGCAGCAGGCCGATCAATTTTCTGGCCCAAAGCGGCAGTAATGGTAATACCACTGCGCGAAGTGCCGGGAATTAGAGCCAGTACCTGCGCCAATCCTATCAATAAACTTTGCTTCCAAGTGAGTGAATAAATATCACCAACTTTGTTTTTTACTGTGTCTATATAACGATCTGCTGCCGCCATCACAATCGCCCAGCCAGAAAGGGTTATGATCACAACCGGCAACTGACGAAAATTCTCCTCCAAAAAATCTCCGGCTATAACCCCAACCACGCCTGCCGGAATAATACCAACAAACAAAACTGCTGCAAACCTAAGTTTGGCCTTGTCCATTTTAATTATCCCTAGTAATAATCCCCACCAATCCCGCCAAAAATAAATAAGCACTGCCAGTAAAGTCCCCAAATGCAAAAAAGCGTCATAGGTAATACCCCAATCTTCACCCCACAATTTTTGCCATAAAAATAAATGAGCTGATGATGAAATTGGCAAAAACTCTGTAAGTCCCTGAATTATACCCAAAATAAGAGCTTGTTCCATAAACTAATCAAATCTAATTACTTGTCCTGGTTTTATAACTTCTTGTTTGCGCTTAGCTTGCTTGCTGTTATTGTTGAGATTGTCCCTGTTCCTCTGGTCTGCTTCTGTATTATCAGATGGCCCAACTGATGGGGCTGCCTGGATATTGGCGGCATTATTGGCGCCAACTGATTGCTTTTCTGTCCTATTTGACTCTGTTTGCTTGCTTTTGTCTTTACTCTTATTAGTAGCAAGAGAGCCCAAAGCCTGCGCCAATGATATTTCCGCCGGAGTCTCAAGCACCACATCCTCCACTTTGACCTCTTTGCTGGCCTTAGTTGCTGCCGAAGCAGCAGCTGACTGCCTGCCTGGCCTTGCCTCTGCAGTTTTTTGGCTAACTGCAGAAGGAGTTGCCTTTTTATTGGCATCAGCCCTGGCCGGAGCTACTGAGGGTTTAAAAGCGGCATCTTTTTTTTCCGTGTCTTTTTTGATAAATTTATTTCTATCCAACTTGCCTTCTTTGAAGAGTTTGAGACAATCAGGGCAAAAAACCGGCCTAACTCCATCTGGTTTGAATTTTACTTTGATTTGTTTTTGACAATTAGAGCAAACTGCCAAAAAACCATCATCAACAGAAGAGCTGGGAGATTTGCTGGCAGGAGCTGCAGCAGTTGTTGAGGAGGGTTTCTTTGCAGTAGAATGCTGATTTGGCTTTTCCTGCCCTTTATTTTCCTCCATAAATCCAGCCCAGCGAGCGATCTTATCTTCAATCACTTCTCTTTTGGTTGAATAACGCTCTCTTGATACTTTGATAATTTTTTCCTTGTTGCCTTCGGTTTTGGGAAAAGGAGGAAGGGTAGTAGCAGAAAAAGGATTAGAAGCGATACCATCAATCATCAATTTCAAATAAATTTCATATTTAGCCAAATTGACTAAATCAACCTCAGTAAAGGTTGGGGCAAATTCTCGCGCTAAAAATTCAGCATCATCAGCTCCCACCCGAAAAGTAATCAAAGTGCCAACATTACCAAAAACGGCGTCCCGCACCTTAGTAGAATCGGAAGTAATAAGCTGGGCAATGTACTGATGGGCAATAATCAGGTTCAAACGATATTTACGCGCTTCTGATAAAATATCAGCAAAAGAATTGGTAACAAAATTTTGAAACTCATCCACATACAAATAAAAATCAGAACGCTCCTCTTCTGGAATATCAACCCGTCCCATAGCTGCTAGTTGCATTTTGGTAATCATCATTGCCCCAAGCAAAGCTGAGGCATCTTCACCGATTTTTCCTTTGGACAAATTCAAAAGCAGTATTTTTTTATTGTCCATAATCTCCCGAATATCTATGCTGGATTTGACTTGGCCCACTATATTGCGAATCAATGACAATGACAAAAATTGACCTACCTTGTTTTGGATAGGAGAGATGGCTTCTACCTGAAATTGCTGGCTGTATTTAGTATATTCCTGAGTCCAAAAAGATTTGACTACAGGATCTTTGACTTTGGCAATAACTTTCTTCCTATACTCCTTGTCAATTAATATTCTGGTAACCCCCAACAAGGTTGAGCCAGGATAATCAAGCAAAGCCAAAATAGCGTTGCGCAACAAATATTCAAGCCTAGGTCCCCATGAGTCAGCCCATAATTTTTTGAAAATAGCGACTAAACCAGAAGCGACTAAATGTTTTTGGTGGGGCTCGTCAACTGATTCCAAAATATTAAAAGCAATTGGATAATCAACATCCGCCGGATTAAAATAAACAACATCATTTATCCGCCAAGAAGGGATTGCATTGAGAATATCTTCAACCAACTCCCCGTGAGGATCAACAATTGCCAACCCATGGCCATTATGGATATCTTGGATGGCCATGTTTTTTATCATTTCTGATTTGCCCATTCCCGTCTTACCAATAATATACATATGGCGACGGCGGTCGTCTTTTTTTATGCCAAACTTTCTCCGCTGGTTGCGGAAATTAGTCTCGGCAAAATATGTTATTTCTGGATGTAATAGCATAACATCATCAATTATACTGCCAACTAATCATACTGGCAAATTAGGCGGCGGGCCGGCAGTGTGGGCAGTTGGCGGCTGAGGAGGCTCATCCTTGCCTTTGTCGTCATCAGTGACTACTTTTACCTCCTGCTTGTGAACTGATTGTTCCTTTTGGATAACTTCCTGCAATTCTGCTTTTACCGTCCCTTTGTTGTCATTGTCTGTTACTTTTACTTTATTGCCCTTGGTTTGCGGCCGTGATTTTTGTTTGTAATTATCCTCCTCTATAATCTCTGTTACCTGCTCCAGCGCCTCGGTATAAGTTGGAAGCTTGAACGGGGGCTCTGACCGTTTGCTTTCGGTTGTTTTTAACAAAGGAGCCTTAATACTAACATCAGGAAAATGATAAATTGTGGCCAACTCTTCTATATTTAAAACATAGGGAGGGCTGCCAAAATTAGGGTCCCTGTCTTTGAAAGCCTGAGCAATGGCTCGTTGCTTTTTGGCGACTCTCTTCTCTACCCTAAAATAATCAGCCGTGGTAACTGTTGGCTTATCTTTGGTAAAAAAATTCATATGCAAAGTATTGAATTGGCTAATAGCGCCCCAAATAGCCGCCACCCCTTTGGCTTTATTAAAGACATCCCTTCTGGCCATATAAATCATCCTTCCTTTAACCTTAAAACCTATTTTGGACATCTTCATCTCAATCCCCTGCACCACTTCTTTTTGCCCGGGGGTGAGATATTGAACTTTATTGGGAGCATCTCCGCTGCTTGCCCCTTTGCTTATTGCGCTTCCTTCAGAACTTATGATCAAGACATCGCCCAGCCATTTCATAAAAGAAATAAAAGGATAGATAATATAATAAGCCCAATCCTTGTCAGGATCAACCTTCTCGCCAATCAACTTCTTGACTAGCCGTTCAGCCCGCTTCTGCCAACCATTATCAACTGGCGTCAATATCCATTGCAAAAATAAATATTCACCAGGCCCTAACCTTGACATTTCTTCCAGCAAAGCTGCCAGAGGATCTTTCAACTCTTGGCTGAGAGAGTGTTCAAAATAAGGATAAGTGCGGATGGGATAAGCTTCATCTTTGCCCAAAATAATATCACTGCCCCAGAGTTCATAAACATCATGAGGAAAGTTATCTGGTATTATTCTGGTGTAATCCTCTACTTCTGTAATTTCTGCATCTGGGTACTGGGCATAAAAAGCCGCCTCAACCAAATCGCGGAATTGTTCTGGCGTATAAACTAAAAATTGGATATAACCTTCAATACTGACAAGCTCAATACTAATTGACAATTGGACTTTCCCCAGCCAATACTTGTCATAAAGGTTGCCCCCGCTTTTAATGCCAGAAAGAGTGGCAAAAATATGCTCAACTGCTTTGGGAGTTTGGTTATTGTCTTTGGGTATATCAATAGCTAATAAAGTATAAGAAACAGATGACAAAAATTTCTGCTGGCGAGATGGCAGCCAGAACCAATGAATTATTACATACAGCAACCCCCAAAATAAAACCAATAATAAAAATCCTCCTAAAATTTTTAGAAGTAAAAAAATCAATTCATTATCCAAATTTAAAAAAGTTAAATCAATTACCATAAATTACTCATCGGCTAATGTATATTTCCCATCTGGCGTTTTTTTGAACTTGCCTTTGTTGACCAAAGCCAGAACAATGGTCGCTTCTTTGACCATTCTTTGTTTTTTAACCAAATCTATAATCTCTTGTTTGGTTAAGGGCCTGCCTGCCTCCTTTAGGACTAAGGCGATAATATCTGACACAATACCGGGTTTGTATCCCCACTCCTTCAAAGCATAAATACCGCGGCCAACC
>WFTD01000030.1 GCA_015485755.1 Patescibacteria group bacterium
AGTTGGAGTAGAGTCATAAATCTCCAGCCATTCTACAATAGTGTAGGGATCGGCCACATCAACAACCGCTGTGGCAGCCAAGCTGTCAGCGTCAATCCGAGCGCCAGTTCCGGCAGTGCCGTTGTGCCGATCAGTTGCAGCTACAGTCAGCCACATATAGTGGGTAGCATCGGTAATAGATCCGTCAATTAACACTCCAGCGGTAAAAACAGAGTCATTGTACACCTCGCCTTTTTCTACAGTATTTGCTGTTACCAAATCACCGCCGCGCGCATCTTCCCACGCCTGAATAGTGGAATAATCCCTGGCATTGGTGCCGATGGTGAAGGTATTTATTGTTTGGGCGCGAGCAGGCCTTGCCAGCCTATCTGCCAAACGACGCCAGGTGCTAAACTGAGTGTCAATCCGTTTGGCCAACCTCCGCTCTGGAGGGATAATACTGCCAAGAACATCCGGCTTTTTTTCAATAACTTCTGCAAGTGGTAAAGAGGTGGTATCTAAAATAGGATTTTCTTTATCATAACTGCGAATCTTTTTTAGCTGGCTGGCAGTAGCCAGCTTAGTATAATCAACCGCATAAACAATGGCCCCTGCCTTGCCCTCATCCTCCTTCCGCCTAGTAAACTCTCTTCTCTTCTCAGCTGTTAACTTGCTCACTCTAACAATGACAAAATCGCGCTTTTCCATTCTCCCCCAGGGCCAGCCGCAAGGCTTAACAGCCACAATATCGCCATCTTTGGGCAAAGCTGAATTTTTCCCATTCTCCCCTACTTTTACCAGCAACTCATCACATTGCCTAACTGAAATAGGCGGATCAATAGTTATCGGATAGTCAAACTGAGAAAAGTCATAGCGCTGATACGGCTCCAACGAAAGCAAAGTTCTATCTGACTCTCTTTGCAGACGATAACGATAAGCTAAAAACCTGCCATTTGCATCATAAGCTCTTGGCATCTCTAGCATTACCAATTCTTCACCGGTATTTTTGTTGTATAAAGTTAATAAAATGTCATTTACAGACAACAAGTCAAACTCATCCACCCCTTGAAAGGTTTTGCTCAAATCATATACAAAAGAAACTGGCGCGGCAATTGATTTTAAAATAATATTTTCCTTGAGCCTGTCCTCAAATGACTCATAAATAATATCAACATCTGGAAAAACATCTTTATAAATAACCTTGTTTTTTTCTATTTTCTGGGGCTCAACCTGTCTTGCCCCTAAAAGGGAGGCAAATAACCTGCCCCTGCCATCGCGGGTAGCAAACTCAAAGGAAGGCGATTTTTCATCCAAACGATATTTAGCATTGGCGGTCTCAACAAAAACACCTAGCTTTATAGGGACAGGTTGATAAATCTGCTCCAAACTGTCATTTCTTCCAACCAATAAAATACCGCCGGTAATAACAATTACCAACGCTAGAGCAATAAAAACAATTTTTATTTCTTTTTTGAACACAAGCTAATATTTAAAAATAAACTGTCTATAACCTTATGCTGAAATTATTTCTGAAAAACAGTAAAATGTATTTATTGGAAAATCTCTATAATAAACAATGCCTTATCTTAACAATGTAAGCATTACTGCAGCTCTCCTCCTGCTGGCTGTAAAACTGACAGTTCGTCAACCTGCTGCTGGTCTCCCGGTTGAGTTGAATCTTGATTGCTTTCGGTTTGATCAGGCAAAGAAGTATCAAGATCATCCAGTCCATCAGCAGCACTATCAACACCTCCGCTCTCTTCAACAGCAATGCCGCTACCATCATCAACTGCATTACTGTCATCAGGCAAGCTCTCAGATTGGTTGTTATTGTTTGATTGATCGTCGTTATTATTAACTAATAATTCTTCTTTGTTATCCAAATCAACTGTGGTATCTGTTGTGGTTGAAGTGGTAGAAGTTGAAGTTTGAATGATGCCAATTGGCTCATCATTGTTAGTAATTTGCAAGTCAGCCTGACTATTTTTGTCTGAATCATTTTTATTGCCAGCAGTGCCAGCAGTCGTAGTTGAGCTTCTATCAATTGGATAACTGTCTGTATTTGCCTGAACCTGATTGTCACTGCCAACTGTCAAAGGCTGATATTCTCCATTAAAACGCCAATCAATATAACCATCCTTCCACTGAGCATAATTCAAACTTGGTTGAATCAAAAGTTCAGAAGATGATTTGGCAATCCCAATAACTTGCAGATAAGCGCCAAATTCTTGCGGCTGTTTATCAGTTATAGTCCGAGAGATTTTCCTGCTATCATCATTGCTAGCTTCTGACAAGTCAGCGGCTTGGCTTAATAAATCATCAGTTTCCTGCAAAAGTTTATTTAGGTTGTTATCTGCTATCAGCTTATCTCTGCTTATATTAGAATTTAGCGCCAAGAAATAACGGTTGCCCGGTATTAAGTTTTGATATCCTTTGACAACACCACCAATTGCCACTTTCACCATGCCAATCTTATCCACTTGGCCGCTATCTAGCAAGGATTGCAAATCAGACGGAATGCTAGCAAGATCATCAGCAGATAAACTACTGTAAGGCTTCAAGGCTACAGCTATACCAATAACTGGACGGAATTGGTTGTCATTGGCCCACATTGTCTTTACCAAATTGTCGCCTACCACCGCAACAGCGTCTCCCAGTTTTATCTCACCTGAATCAAACAAACCTGATCCATCCCACATCCAAGTGGTAATCGCTCCGCTCAAATCAAGATCACCAGCAACAATCAAATCCCCCTTAACAATCAAACGAGCGCTTACCTCAAGTTCAACCACTTTTACTGTACCAGTAAACTCAGCTGTGCCAACAACTTTGATATTGGCAAATTGCTCTTGAGGAGCAACAGAGATGTCAATATTATCAGAATCATCTGCTACAACAACTGGAACGGTTGAAGTGGTAGTAGTTGAATTGTTGTTGGTAGAAATATTATTTTCAGCGCTAATATAGTTTCTAGCAATCTGGTTTTGGTTGTTGTTAGACTTGACTTTATTATTTATTGACAATAAAACCTGGATTGAACCAATGTCATCGCCAGTATAGTCTTCCAAAGCTATACCCAAAGTCCCAGCTGTTGAATCAGTCGCCTTCATCGCCGCTCCTTTGACTGTAGCGGAAGTTGTCAAAAGATCTCCTCTATAAATCGGGCCATTTTCTGTGGTAACTTTTACCGGCATGGTTCCAGTCAAAACAATTGGCTTGCCATGCTCGCCAAACTGCCCGTACTTAAGAATGCCAGCCGGGGCAGTTGAAATAACTCCTAAAATATTATTGGCATTACCCTCATAAGAAAGCCTGCCCATATACAGCTTACCGCTGCTTTCATCAACAAATTCCTGATTTACAACCACAACATCACCTGGCTTGGCATCAATCTCATAAATGCTCATCTCCTCAGCGAAGTCGCCTTGCGTCCAAGCAGTTCCGCCGGCCAGATAAGCAGTGCCGTCAACCTCCAAATCGCCAGTGATAAAGACATCATCAGCAGAATTTATGGCTGCCTGCCCCGGAGTTCCCAAACCAAAACGGTTGTAATCAGTTGAAGTAGTAGCGCCAAAGCTGGCCGCGCCTTCTACTGCCAAATTTACTTTTTGGTCTATGCTGCTCGTGCTGGTCTTGTTTTCAAATACTACAGTAGTGGTGGCTGTATTATTTACATTGAAGGTAAGGTTAGTGCCTGTCGCTGTTAAATCGCGCACCTTATAAGTAACGCCAGACACACCTAAATCAATAGTATCTCCGTTAATACCCAAAGTAATAGTATTGCCTCCTTGTCCAGAAATAGTTGACGACTCTTCAAACACTAAATTAGAAGCAGACCCTACTGCGCCAACAATCACATCATTTCCAGCTGTGCCAATTTCCACATTACCTGCATTAGTAGTTATGGAAGCATTGGAACCGTCATGAGCCAACTGAATATAATCTGTACCAGCTGAATCATATACTCTCAGTTGATTCTGACTATTGAAT
>WFTD01000031.1 GCA_015485755.1 Patescibacteria group bacterium
CACTAGCAGACCCTCCCTTTGTTTTCAAAGGGGCGAGGGTCGCTTTTCTTTTGGCGGGAGTTTTGGCTGTTGGCATAATTACTATTAATCAATATTACTAATTTGTGACAATTGAGAGAGGACTTGACTTATAGCTGCGGTTAACCGCTCAACTTCATCACTCCGGCCCGCTTGTTCTGCTTGAGCTAGTTCTTGTTTTAATAAAGATAATTTTTTGCGATAAAAACCATCTTTCAAATTCCGTTCAAGCAACCGAAAATCGTCTCGGCTGTAAGGGTCGGTTATGTTAGCGGTTAAATCTTGAGCTAATAAAGATAGGGCCGCAAATAAGTTTGATAGTGTTGGTTTGTTAGAAAAGATTTGTTCCAACCTATCAGTTGATATGATTTCAGGGCCCCAAACACTATGGTTGTTATTATAATACACAACCAAATGGTTGTAAAGTTCCCTTTCCAAATCAGCTTCAAGCATCTCCGGCAAAATCTCATTTATAGCCTCCTGCCAAAAATCATACCGGCCAATCAACCAAGCTAAAAAACGCCTGCTAGTCTGCTGTCTGACTGGAAGGCTTGCTTTGTGGGGTGTGTTTGACTGCCCCCTACTCGGCAAATCAGTTCCTGATGCTACCATCCCTCTGATAACCGCCTCGTCAATATTAAGCTTTTCAGACAATTTTTTAATATAGAAATCTTGGTCAATAGGATCTGGCATTTTCTTTATAATTTTGACCAGCTTATAAGCTGCCTGCTTTTTGGCTTTTATATCATCAATATTTATGCCAGTAGTCTCTATTGCAAAAAAATAATCCATAACTGCCGGCGCCTCAGCGATCAAACTTAACCATTGTTCTGGACTGGAGCGAATAAAATCATCTGGATCTCGCCCACTGGGCAAGACAGCGACTTTTATCTCAAATCCCTTGCGCAAAGCCAAGTCTGTCGCTTTCTCTACAGCCTGCCTGCCCGCTTGGTCAGCGTCAAAAGCAAAAATAATTTTATCTGCATATCTCTTCAACAAATCTAGCTGAAATTCGGTCAAGGCCGTTCCTGATGAAGCGACTGTATTTCTAAATCCAGCTTGATGGGCTGTTAAAACATCCATTTGCCCTTCTACCACTACTGCTTCATGTTTCTGTTTTAAACTGTCTTTGGCTTGAAATAATCCATACAAAACATAACTTTTATTGTACAAAATAGTCTGGGGAGAATTTACATATTTGCCTTGCCCTTCCTTATCTTTTAGCAATCTGCCGGTAAAACCAACTACCTGCCCCTTCTCATTGAATAGAGGAAACATTACTCTGTCTGTAAAACGATTGAAAAAATTACCTCTGCCTTTGTCAATAATCAAACCGGCCTCTTCCATCTCTAGGTGAGTGTACCCCTGTTTCTGCAAAAAATCTATCAACAATTCTGGCTTGGCTGGAGCATAACCAAGCTTCCACTCCTTTAGAGTGTTATCCTCAAGACCGCGCTTGCGCAAATATTCCAAACCTTGAGCTCCGCTGTTTGTCTGCCAAAGATGCGCCTGAAAAAACTTAGTAGCAACAACCATCAATTCCAGCAAACGAGAACGCTTATCAATCAACTTTGGATCTTGTTTTTTTAATACTACTCCAGCTTTATCAGCCAAAATTCGCAAAGCCTCACCAAACTCAACATTCTCAATTTTTTTAACAAACTCAAACACATCACCGCCCTCGCCACAACCAAAGCAATGCCAAATCTGCTTTTCCGAAGACACCATAAAAGAAGGGGTCTTTTCGCTATGAAAAGGACAAAGCGCCTTCCAATTGCTGCCTGACTGCTTTAAATTGGGCAAATATTCCCTTACCACCTCAACTATATCAAGCCTTGATTTTATTTCCTGAATTTGATCCATAAATATATAATAATAAATTATATCATTCAGCCCACTAAATTTAACTTAACAAAAAACCACCCTATAGACAACAAACACCCCCATTTAGTGGGGGTGTTTGTTTGTAGAATAAATAATTA
>WFTD01000032.1 GCA_015485755.1 Patescibacteria group bacterium
ACCCGCCTGATTAAGAATTACGGCTACTGCGAAACCTGTGCAACGGACGTGCTAAACTACGTGGCCAGCATCTTTGCCCGCGGCGACATTCAGGAATAAAAATAGGAGGGGGAAAGATGACATTGATGAACATGGAAAATGATTACAATCGGTTTCGCCAGATAATTAAGGGCAAAATTAAGGAGAATCTGCGCAAATATATTTCCAATGGTGAAATGATTGGTCGGAAAGGGAAAGAACTGGTTAGCATTCCCTTGCCGCAGATTGACATCCCCCGCTTCCGCTTTGGCCAACCTGGCCAAGGCGGAGTTGCTCAAGGCGATGGCAATCCAGGCGATCCCCTCAGTCCTAGCGATGGTGAAGAGGGCGAAGGCCAGGCGGGTAATGAACCTGGTGCCCACGTCCGCGAAGTGGAATTAACCATGGACGAACTGGCGGAAATCCTGGGCGAGGAGCTGGAACTGCCCAACATTGAGCCGCGGGGAAAGAAGGAAATTGTTTCACACAAGGACCGCTACACCGGCATCCGCCGGGTGGGACCGGAATCACTGCGCCACCACAAGCGCACCTTCAAAGAAGCGCTGAAGCGGCAAATTATTTCCGGCCAGTTTAATGTGGAAAAGCCCCGCATAGTACCTATCCGGGATGACTACCGCTATCGCTCCTGGAAAACCACCACCAAGCCGGAAAGCAACGCGGTCATCATCTATATGATGGATGTGTCTGGATCAATGGGAGAAGAGCAAAAGGAAATCGTTCGCCTGGAAACTTTCTGGATTGACACCTGGCTGCATTATCAGTACAAAGGCCTTAAAACCCGCTACATTGTCCATGATGCCCGCGCTTACGAAGTGGACCGCGAGACCTTTTTCACCCTGAAAGAAAACGGCGGTACCGTTATTTCCACCGCCTACGAACTGGCGTTAAAGATTATTGAGAAGGACTATCCGGTGGATGAGTGGAACATTTACGCCTTTCACTTTTCCGACGGAGACAACTGGTCCCGAGATGACAACAAATACTGTCTGGAACTGCTGCGTGACCATCTCTTGCCCAAGGTGAATATGTTTGGTTACGGCCAGGTGGAAAGCACTTACGGCAGCGGCGAGTTTATTGAATTTTTAGAGCAACATCTCAATGAATGGGACAATCTAATATTGTCATGGATTGAAAGCAAAAATGACATTTACGACTCAATCAAAGACTTTCTGGGGAGGGGAAAATGAATGCTAGAAAAAAAGATATATTAGCCCTTCAGCCGGAAATTGAAAAATTGGCCCGCTCCTACGGGTTAGACTTCTTTCCAGTGATTTTTGAACTGGTGGATTACGACACCATGAATCAGCTGGCAGCCTACGGCGGTTTTCCCACCCGCTATCCCCATTGGCGCTTTGGCATGGAATACGACCAACTTGCCAAAGGGTACCGCTATGGGCTGCAAAAAATTTACGAAATGGTCATTAACACGAATCCCTGCTATGCTTATCTAATGGATGTGAATGCTCTGGTAGACCAGAAACTGGTTATGGCGCATGTCTATGCCCATTGCGACTTTTTCAAAAACAACTTTTACTTTTCCCACACTAACCGCAAGATGATTGATGAGATGGCCAATCACGCTGTCAGGATTAGAGGCTATATTGACCGCTTTGGCTTGGAAACAGTAGAAAATTTTATTGATATTTGTCTCTCCTTGGAAAATTTAATTGACTACCACTCTCCATACATTAAACGAAAAGAAGATGATGATAAAAATGCCTCCAACAATAGACCCAATTCCCGCATCAAGAAGCTGAAAAGCAAAAAGTACATGGAAAAATATATCAATCCGCCGGAATTCATTGATGCACAAAAACAGCAGATTAAAAAGAGACAAGAGGCAAAAACAAAAAAAGCAGAACATCTGCCAGAACAGCCAGAGCGAGATGTGCTCCTTTTTCTACTAGAACATGCCCCGCTAGAAAATTGGCAACAAGATATCCTGGCCATTATTCGGGAAGAAGCCTACTATTTTGCGCCCCAGGGCATGACCAAAATTATGAATGAAGGCTGGGCCACTTACTGGCACGCCACCATGATGACCCGCAACCTGCTGCATCCCAAAGAAGTAGTTGATTATGCTGAGCACCACTCCGGCACCGTGGCCAATCATCCGGGCAGGTTGAACCCTTATCGCATCGGCTACCTGCTGTTTCAGGATATTGAAGACCGCTGGAACAAAGGGAAATTCGGGAAAGAATGGGAAGAATGCGACGACTGGCGGGAAAAGAAAAACTGGGACAAACAACTGGGTCTGGGGCGTCAGAAAATATTTGAAGTACGCAAAATCTACAATGATGTCACATTCATTGACACATTCCTTACCGAAGAATTTGCGCGGGAACATAAACTATTCTCCTTTGCATATAATAAAGAAAACAAAAGGTACGAAATTGAATCGCGCGAATTTCATTTAATCAAGCAACGCCTATTGCAAAGTTTGACCAATATGGGACAACCCATTATTGAAGTGCTTGATGCTAATTACAAAAACAGGGGTGAACTACTGCTCCGACATAAATTTGAAGGAATTCCGCTTGATGAAGTACACACAAAAGAAGCGCTCGCTAATTTAAATAAAATTTGGAAAAGGCCTGTGCATATTACAACGAAAGACGAGGAGGGAACTCCTATTATGCTCGGTTTTGATGGCAAAAATCATTACACCAAACAACGACGCAAAAAGAAAAAATAATATACAAAGCTTCCCTTAAAAGGGAAGCTTTTTTTACTTGCCAGAAAAAATAAATTGCTTTATACTCAAAAAAGCACCTAAACAAAATAAAGGAGGGTAAAATGAGCTGGGGAGAATTTTTATGGGAAAATATCCAGGCAGCACAAGGGGGGGATCCTAAAATTAAATTATTTCACTATCGGGATAAAGAAAGCGGAAATGTATTTGAAATAGGCTTTGCAGAAATTGAAGAGCACTCAATTGTCCTGACTCACCTTAGAATCACAGCCAAAGAATATTTCACCATAAGAAGCCTGGAACAAGCGGTAAAATACATTGAAAGCGATATAACATACCTGGAAGAATCTTTTGCTCTAATAGAGGCAACTCCCTACCAAATAAAACTACGAAGTAATAAACCATTCTCAAACAAAGAGAAAAAAGAATTTTATGAAATAACAATTACTGAAAAATCTTTACTTTTGCAACGCTGGAGATATCAAGAAAAAACAAAACGGCCGATCCCCTTTACCCTTACTCGTGGAATCTTTGTTAGATTGATAAACGACCTTACTTTTGCCTTAAATATTATTTAACTTAAATACGCGCGTTTTCGCGCGTTTTTTTATTTGCCAAATCTCCTTTGCCTTTTGCTAAACTCCCTGATAATCTCTCTAATTTCTTTTTCTCCAAAATCAGGCCACAGTGTTTTGGTAAAATAAAGCTCGCTATAAACGCCCTGCCAAGGGAGAAAATTTGACAACCTCATCTCCCCGCTTGATCTGACTATCATATCAGGATCAGGCACATCAGCAGAAAACAAATAAGAAGAAAATAATTTTTCTGAAAGCCTGGCAGGATTTATTTGCTCTTTGAGGATTTTTTTAACTGCCTGCAGAATTTCCAGCCTCCCCCCGTAGTTAAAGCAAATATTAAAATTAAGGGCTGTATTTCCTTGGGTCGCTTTTTCTGCCGCCTGCAATTTGCGTAAAAGTTCCTTATCCAAACCTTTTTTATCACCCCAAATCCTCACCCTGACATTATGCTCATTAAAATAGGAAACCCCGCCGCCAATGTATTTATAAGCCAGCCTCATCAAATAACCAACTTCTCTTTTGCTGCGTTGCCAATTCTCAGTAGAAAAAGCATAAACAGTCAAATGGGGAATATTGTATTTCAAACATGCCCCAATCACCCTTTTGACTGCCTCAATTCCCTCCCGATGGCCAGCCAGAGTAGGCAGTCCCCTTTTCTTTGCCCAGCGGCGGTTGCCATCCAAAATAATCGCCAAATGTCTAAGGTTGTGTTGCATATTTACAGCAATTAATATTACAAAAATTATAGCCGAAATATAAATTTCGGCTATAATTTACTATTACTAAAAGTATTTACAAAGAAGAATCTGTTTTGTCACTGCTAGCGCTAGAAAGATCATCGCTCTCATCAACTGTTTCCAATACCTCCTCTACCTCTGTCTCTACCTCATTGATAGCATCATCAGCCTCGTCAACAATTTCCTCTACCACCTCATTAACTTCATCCAAAGCCGTCTCTGGATCATCGTCAATTTCTGGCAAGGTTGGGAACATTACTACTTTATAAGCCTCAATCAAAGGCAAACTCTTATGTCTTACTCCCCTAACTAGCACTCTATCACCTACTGACAACTCTGCCAAAGTAACTTCCTTTCCTCCCATCATAATCTTTGTTTTATCGCTTACATTAACCCTCATCTCTTTGGCTGGCAATCTTTTAATAACATCTCCCAATTTTACGCCAGACCTTTTAATCCGCTTGGATTTTATTCTTTTAATTACCATTTTTCTTGCCCGCTGCAAGCGCTGCTTAGCTTGCCGCAATCTTTGTTTGGCCTTATTTATCCTCTCTTCTACTTTTGATCGCCACTCGGGTGGCAATTGATCCAAGTTGTCTGGAGTCATTTCCGCTTGCAAAGATTTCTGCCTGGCTTTGACAATCTCCTTCAATTTAACCCGCGGTAAATAACGCACCGGGTACCAATTCATCATAAAATATCCCTGGTCAGCATTAATCTCGGTTACTGTACCCAAATGGCCAAATACATGCGTCATCCAAATAGACTCATTCTTTATCAATTTAGCATCAACTGTGCCGTCATCATTAACTCTGCCAACTATATGTAAAATGTCTCCTGGAGTAAACTCAGCCAAGGTAGTCCTGCCAAAATATTTTCTTACCAATACCGTATCCTCAGTGACATTGACAGTCACCAGCTTGCCTTCTGTGCCAATCAGATTGTTAACATCATTTGGTCTTAAAGTAGGCGTAGGCAATATTTTTACCTGTAAAGTGGTTGGGACAACGGTGCTGTTTATCCTAACCAACTCTACTTTGGGGATGAAAGTTCTGATCTTCATAAATAAATCTTTCCCCCGGCGCAACACTACAATAATTTTAGCCTCTGGCTCGCTTTCACCACTACCTGCAAATGTCCGACCGCGAATGCGATCACCAACTCTCAAATCATCCAAACTAGCCGGGTTTTTCAGTCCAGCTACTATTCTTGTGCGATCAGTTACCCGAACTGTATATTCTCTTTGCATCCAAGTGTAAGTAACTTTGCTCTGATCTTTATCTATCTTGGTTATCCATCCGTTTATCCCCCTAAATTTGCGCGGCAAAAACGACAAATTTATCAAGGTTGTTGCTGTTACGGTATTAGTATTTTTATTAAGATTTCCTATAACTCTAATCTGATCACCAGGAATCCAATCAGATAAACTGGTAAAGCCAAAAGCTCTTTTGCCTAAAATCGTATCTTTCTCAACCTCAATAGTGTAATGAGTCTTGGTCTTATTATCAGCTACAATAATAGTTGTGGGGAGCTCGGTCGTGCCGATTTCAATCAAAACACCGGCAAAATTGACTAGCTGCTTTTCTTCTGATAGGCCATCTTCTGATAAAACTACCCGGCACTCGCCTTCATAGGCTACTTCTACATCCGCTGCTAATGCCTCATCTTCACTTGCATAAGTATTGCCGTCAACCCCGCAAACTTTGCCACTGGCCTGGGCGGTCGCGGCAAAACTCCAGGGCAGTAAAGCTGCAATGAGTAATATATAAATAATTTTTTTCATAAGCGCGCTTTAATTATCTCAATTTAAATTATAACACACAATCCCAACCAAAAACAGCCCCCTATGAGGCTGCTTGATTGGCGCGAAATTTGCCGCGATAGTGTTTTTTGAACTTTCCACTGGACAAAGAAGCCTTTCCCTGCCTGCTCTTCTTGAACTTGGGCAACTTCACTCCTGTGGTGACTTTGTTGCTTTTTCTTTTTGCCATATTATTCTTCTTAATAATCAAACAACAATAAAGGCATTATACACAACTGCTGCTAAAAATCAAGGGCTATCTGCGGCTGTACAGTCCAGTGATACTGCTTTGGGCTAATTTATATTTATCTACCAATGCCAAAAAATCCTGATAATCCGTTGGTTCAATTGACTCAACCGACAAGGCGTACAAAGTAAAAATATAACGATGGGTTCCGCTGGGCGGACAGGGGCCTCCATAACCAACCTCACCAAAATCATTGATCAGCTCTTTACCTGGCGCTGGAATGGGATCATCCGAATTGAGCTCTCTGTCTTGAGGAGGTAGGTTAACAACCAACCAATGCAAAAAACCTTTGCCAGGCGCATCTGGATCAAACACAGCCAAAGCCAATGACTTGGCTTCAGCTGGCACTTCTGACCAGCCTAAATGAGGCCTAATATTTTCCCCGTCGCAAGTAAAACGGGGGTCAAGAAAACTGCCGTCTTCAAAATCATTGCTATAAAACTCCATATTGCTGTTATTAATATTCTTATTGGGATAAATTGGCTGCTTCCTGCTAGTTGGAGCGCAGCTAGTTAAAAATAATAACAATAGTAAATTTAATATTTTTTTAAATCTATTTCTCATCATTCTGTCCCCGAGCCAAATAAATGGTTTGAGTTGGGTAAGCAAACTCAATCCCCTCTTTGGCAAAGTGGGAAAACAAATCAAAATTTATTTTCTGCCGCGCATCCATATATTCAAC
>WFTD01000033.1 GCA_015485755.1 Patescibacteria group bacterium
ACCCAGCACATAGTTTTGACCCAAAGCTCCACTTAGGGGAGCTTTGTTTAGATTGGTTGTTTTTTAAGGATTTTTTTATAATTTTGTTTTGTATTTGGTTATTTTTATATATTGATAAAGTTTTAAAAGTCAAAACTATGTGCTGGGCTAACTACTAGCTACTATCTAATAACTACCAACAGATCACACTTGGCGATAATTTCTAATCACTCCTCTAACAATGCCCTGAATAATTACATCTTTAACATAAATAGGTTTGTACTTGCTGTTGGCTGGCTGCAAGCGAATGCGATTACGCTCGCGGAAAAATTTTTTCAAAGTAGCATAAGCATTATTTAAAAGCGCTACCACAATATCCCCATTTTGCGGATAATGATTTCTCTCGACTACCACATAATCACCGGATAAAATCCCATCCTCTACCATAGAATCTCCCTTAACTTTGAGTACAAAAGTATTTTCCTTGTGAACCACCAAATCAGCTGGCACGGCAATTGTTTCCTTTTCCTCAATTGCTTCAATCGGCTCGCCAGCAGTAATCATGCCAACCAGCGGTACCGCTACTGCCTCTGCGCCTTGTTCATCCCTAACAGTCAAAACCTCTAGTGATCGTTTGGCATTGTAATCACTGCGCAAATATCCTTTTTTCTCCAAGGATTTTATATGCTGATGAATAGTAGCTGGGGAAGACAAGCCAAAATAATCGCCAATCTCTTGATAAGAAGGAGCATAACCATTTTCAGCAATAAAACTTTGAATAAAATCAAGTATTTGTTTTTGTCTTTTGGTCAAAGCCTCCACCATACTTTTGTCTTAATTGTTAGCTAATTTGATAATAACCGAAAAAAAACCGAAAGTCAATATACAAAAAAATAAGGCAAAATCTGCCTTTCTTCTTACTTATCCACAACCAAATCTACACTAAACCACTAAATATAAACCACCAAAAAACTTTGGCAGTGTTAAAACATACAAAAATAAATATATGAATATCTATTTATCTATACCATAAATGGCTAATCTTCTTCCCTCTTTTTTTGCGATGTTTTTTGAGAGCGATTTTCTTTTTTTTGTACATACTATATTTGTTAATTATCAACACACTCTTCTTTAATAGCAAACAAAGGAAGAAGGGCACATTTGCGCCGTGAAGGTGAAAGTTCTATCTCTAATTTGGCAATAAATTTATCAGCTGTCAAGTTTTTAAGCTCAGCTAAACTTTTGCCTTTTATCATCTCAGCCAAAATAGAAGTTGCTGCTTGAGATATCACACAACCTTGACCTTCCCAACCAACTTCTTTTATCCTTTTCTTTTTATCAAGCTGCAAATATATCACAACTTCATCGCCACACAAAGGATTTTTGCCCTCAAACCGCAAAGTATAGCTATCCAGTTTGCCTTTGCAACAAGGCATTTTGTAATGAGACATTATTTTTTGCTGGTAAAAATTTGCCATAAAAAAACAAAATTTTCTGTATTCTTTATCAATCCAACAGCAAATATATACTCACTTAAAATCACGAGTCAGTATATATCATTATATATCATTGCTTGCGCCACTTGTTGATAATCTGCCGCAAAGCGCGGATGAAAATATCAATATCCCGTTTATCATTGTAAATATAAAAACTAGCCCTGACTGTAGCCGGCAACTTTAACTTTTGATGGAGCGGCATAGCGCAATGATGTCCAGCCCGCACGCAAATGTGATATTGATCAAGCCAGGTGGCTAGATCATGGGGGTGAATATCATCAACCACAAAACTAATAAGGCCAGACCGTTGTTTAGGGGCAGGACCAACGATTTGCACTTCTTTTATTTGCATTAATTTTTGGTAAGCGTACTTTGTCAATAATTGGTCGTGGCGCATAATCCTAACCATGCCCACCTTCTCTAAATAACCAATTGCCTCTCTCAAAGCAAAAATTTGGGCAAGCGGCAAAGTGCCCGCCTCAAGCCGCCAAGGCAAATCAGCAAAGCTAGCTTTCTTTTTGCTAACCTCTCTAATCATCCCTCCGCCTAAACGATATTCTCTTACCTTAGAAAATAACTCCGGATTTATATAAACCACGCCCACCCCAGTTGGTCCTAACATTTTATGGGCAGAAAAAACAAAAAAATCAGCTTTAAGCCTTTTCATATTAACAGCAAAATGAGGAACGCTCTGAGCTCCGTCAACCACTACTCTAATTCTTTTGCGATGGGCTGCTTTGATAATTTTCTGCAAAGGATTAACAGTTCCCAAAACATTTGATACTTGGGTGATGGCCAGCAACTTTACCTCCCGAAACAACTGATCCATACCTTCCAATTCAAGCCGTCCTTGCTTGTCAATCGGCCAAAATCTCAGCTCCAATTTAAGCTCTTCCGCTAACCTTTGCCAAGGCACTAAATTGGCATGATGTTCCATCTCTGTCAACAAAACAACATCGCCTTGCTTGAGGTAATGCCGCGCCCACGATTGGGCTACCAAATTTATTCCATCAGTTGTGCCGCTGGTAAAAATTATGCTTCTTTTGCTCTCTGCGCCAATAAAATCAGCAACCCTCTGCCTAACTCCTTCAATTAACTCTGTTGCCTGTTCAGACAAGTGGTAGATGCCGCGGTGGATATTGGCATTGTATTTCTCATACCAATCCTTCTCTGCCTCAATTACTGCTTTGGGCTTTTGGGAAGTAGCGGCGCTATCCAAATAAACCCAAGGTTTAAAAGTTTTTGCTTGGCGAAAAATGGGAAAATCATTTTTTATTTTCCTCGGCATTATTTTAACTGGTCAATAAAATAAGTTTTAATCAAATCAGAATTGATGCTGTCTGCCACGCTGCGCAAAAAACCTTTTTCAATGATTTTTTCTGCCTGCCTTTTTGTTAATCCGCGTGAACGCAAATAATAAAGCTGGCTGTCATCAACTGTGCCCAAAGTGGCTCCATGCGATGCTCTAACATCATTATTCAGTATTTCTAAATTAGGCTCAGCCTTAACATTTACCTGGTCTGATAACAACAACAAATCTTCCTGCAAATAAGAATCGGTTACAAAAGCTCTTTTGTCAATTATAATAAATCCATTTACTCGCGACCAAGCTTTGCCCTTGCCTACCCCACGAAAAATTATATCACCTTTGGTATTTTTACCATAATGATAATTTATCAAATTCACCACGCTTTTGCTAATGCCGCTTGCCTGAAAAATTGACCTAATATTGCCTTGGCTAAAATTTTGCCAATGGGAAATAACAACTGTCAAATGAAAAAAATCCTTTGGCTTAACTGAGGAATAAAAATTAACCGTACTGCCTTGCTTTAAATCAGCCTGATAGTATCCCCGCTGGCTTGTATGCTTGGCAAAAAAATAATCAATCCGGCTTTCTTTGCCAGCAATAACAAAGACAGAGCCAAACCCAACCCCTACCTCATTTTCTACTATTTCTACTTCCGAGCCAGACTGAGCGACAAAAAATAAATTGCCACCCGCCTGCCCGACTAAATTATCAAAAACTAATTTAACTTTTCTGCGCGGCGGTATAATAATCACCACATCATTTATAGACTTGCTTTGTTGCTGCAAATCAATTTTATTCCTAAAACTACCAAAGGCCAATGCTGTGGCAATCTGGCTTTGGTAATAACTGCTAACTTCAAATAAATATTTTACCTTAAGACCCTGGGCTGATAATTTGGAAAAATCTCTAATCCCGGCTGTTATTTTATTAATTTCAACCAAAGAGCTGTCTGCTGAAACAAACAGCTGACCAGACCACAACTTTGTCTCTGCTGGCAGGTTGAGCTGTTCGGCTTGCCGGGCAAGATTTTGTTTGATTTTTTTCAATGATTTACCCATAAATTTTCCTTTACAATAAATTATCCTACACTGCCCTCCATTTCCAGCTCAATCAAACGATTAAGCTCAACCGCATATTCAAGCGGCAACTCTTTGGCAAAAACATCCAAAAATCCTGCTACAATCATTCTTTCCGCCTCTTCCCTAGACAAACCCCGCGATTGCAAATAAAACAGCTGCTGCTCTGAAATTTTGGAAACGCTAGCCTCATGCTCCATTTTGACCTGATTGTTGTTTATCTGCATTAAAGGATAAGTATCGCTGCGTGATTTTTCATCCAGCAGCAAAGCGTCGCAATTCACTTTGATCTGGCAATTTTTGGCTCTTTTATCAACTGTTACCATTCCCCGATAAGAAGTGCGGCCGCCATCTTTGGAAATAGATTTGGCTACTACCTTGCCGGAAGTATTGGGCGCTAAATGAATAAGCTTGGCGCCGCTATCTTGATGTTGTCCCCTGCCGGCAAAAGCAATAGATAAAATATCAGCTTTGGCGCCTGGCTCTTTCAAAATTACGCAAGGGTATTTCATTGTAACTTTTGACCCCAAATTGCCATCAACCCATTCAACCAAAGCATCCTGATAAGCTACTGCCCGTTTAGTAACTAGGTTATAAACATTAAGCGACCAATTTTGAATAGTTGTATAACGGACCCGCGCGCCCTTTAAGGCAATAATCTCTACTACGGCCGAATGCAAGCTACTGCGCGAATACATTGGAGCAGTACAGCCTTCAATATAATGAACCTGTGAACCTTCATCAGCAATAATCAAAGTTCTTTCAAATTGCCCCAATGTGGGAGAGTTGATGCGGAAATAAGTCTGCAATGGCATGTCAACTTTCACCCCTTTTGGTATGTAAATAAAAGACCCGCCCGACCACACTGCGCTATTTAATGCGGCAAACTTGTTATCAGCCAGCGGCACTACTGAAGCAAAATACTTTTTTACAAGCTCAGGATAAAGCCGCGGAGCGTCGGACATATCGCAAAATACAACTCCAGCTTTTTCCCATTTTTCTTTGAGATTATGGTAAATAATTTCTGACTCATACTGGGCGCCAACGCCTGCCAAAAATTTTCTCTCTGCCTGAGGAATTCCCAACCTATCAAATGTCTTTTTGATATATTTTGGCACTTCCCGCCAATCATGCGACTCTTCCTGATGGGGGCGCAAATAATATACAATTTCATCAAAATTAATTCCTGACAAATCAGCTCCCCAAGTTGGCATTGGCTTTTGCCGAAATATTTGCAAAGCCCGCAAACGCAAATCCAGCATCCATTTTGGCTCTTGATGTTGTTTTGATATTTCCCTAACTACCTGGGCATTCAACCCTGGCGGCGTCCTAAAAACATAACGGATAGGATCACGGAAATAATATTTGCTTGTATTTACATCAATATTATTTGCCATATTTTTCTAATAACCATTGATAGCCCTTGTTTTCAAGTTCTTTGGCCAAAAGTCGGCTGCCCTGTTTGACTATTTTTCCTTTAACCATTACCTGAATCTGGTCTGGCTTAAGGTAATTTAACAAACGCTGATAATGGGTAATAACCAAAAACCCCATTCCTTGTTTGAGCAAGGCTTTGATATTGTCAGCAATAACTCGCAAAGCATCAATATCAAGGCCTGAATCAGTTTCATCTAAAATTGCCAGTTTGGGCTGAAGAATTTTTAACTGCAAAATCTCAATTTTCTTTTTCTCTCCGCCAGAAAACCCCTCATTGACAGAACGGCGCAAAAATTTGTCAGACAGTTTTAGGTCAGACAAAGATTTTTCTAACAATTTATCAAATTCATCTCGGGACAAAGCCTCCTTGCCTTTGACTGCTTGATGGGCAGTCAAAAGAAAATCATACAAATTTACCCCCGGCAATTCCACTGGATACTGCCAAGCCAAAAACAATCCCAGTCTAGCCCGATCCTCTGGCGGCAATGATAAAATATTTTTACCTCGCCACATCACCTTGCCCCCTACCACTTGATAAAAAGGGTTGCCAGCAATAACCTGGGCCAAAGTTGATTTGCCGCTGCCGTTTGGACCCATAATAGCAATCATCTTGCCGGTTGGCGCTGTCAAATTGACTCCTTGCAAAATAATTTTATCGCCAACCTTAGCTTTGAGGTTGGAAATTTTAAGTTCTAACTTTGGCATATTTTTTATCTACTAATTTATCTAATGTTATTTTGTTTAATTCTTGCTCTATTTTTCTTTGTAAAATTTTCCAAACTGATTTTACCTGACAATTATCAACTAGTTGGCAATTATTGCTTCTTTGGCTATCAAGGCAAGCTACCAAAAAACGGCGGTCATCTATCAGCCAGATAATATCTTTAGCTGTAACTGTTTTGGGATTGGCCACAAATAAATAACCGCCTTTTCTGCCCCTGACCGGTTCAACCAAACCGCTTTGCTTTAACAAGCGCACCAACTCTTCCAAGTACTTAACTGACAACCTCTCTTGCCTCGCAACTTCACTTAAAGTAATAGGGCTACCGGTATAATAAGAGGCTGCTAACCTAGCGGCTAAGCGCAATAAATATTGTTCAGCTGATGATGCTTTTAGAAACATAAATCCCTAGTATTTTACTAGGGATTAGTATAGCAACCCTGCAAAATTAAAGCAAGGCTACTTTGTGTCTTGCAAAGACAATACCGGCCGCAAAGCCATCAACAGCACTATTGACAAAAATAAAAATATAAATTGGACTGGCAAGAATTGCAAAATAATCACTGAAATCAAAGAACCTAACAGCCATCCTGCTGGCCGCAAGTCTCGAAAAAGACTGATTAAGTCCATATCAGCTGAATCAACATGCTTAAAAAAATAACTTTCTTGGGTTACCTCTACCAAAGAAGCGCCCACTCGGGTCATAAAAAGCACAGCCGCCCAAACATAAATACTGGAAGAATCCAAGAAAAATATCAAACCAGTAAAAATCATCATAATCAAAAAGCCCGTTGCCATTATTTCTTTTTCTCCTAAATATTTATCAGCCAAAGCGCCAGCTGGCATCTGCAAAATCACAAAAGGCAGTAACATAACCGTAAAAACAACGCCCAACACCTGCCAAGAGAAACCAAACTGCTGGTTTAAATAAATAGGGGTATACAAAACCATCAAAGCATAAAAAAACCGCAATACCAAAGTTACCAAATAAATATTGGCTAGATTTTTATCCCGCCAAATAATTTTCAAAATATCTGCAAGAGTGCGATTCTTGTAATGAATATTATCGCGAAATGCCTTGCGTTGAGTAAAAAGGATAAATATAGCCGGCAACAAAGCCAAACCAGAAAAAAGATAAACCAACCAATAACGGTTTTGGTCGCCTGTCAAAAATCCCATTAATACTGGCGAGATAACCCAACCAATATTCATAATGGTCAAAAAAGTTGACCTGATCCTGCCGGTATGCTGATCGTCTGAAATATTCTCCAAGAAAACATCCAAATTAATCGCTAGTAAATTAAGAGTTACATACACAAAAACAAAAAATATCAATACTGCCCACCTGTTGTGCGCTTGGATAAGAAAAAGGACACTGGCAATATTCACAAACAACAACACCATCATCACGCGATAATTAGAAAAACGGCGAATAAAAAGAGGGAATATTGTTATAAACAACAAAGTCAAAAAAGTAGCCAAAGTTATATACAAACCAACATATTTCAATGATACAAATTGCTGCAGAAAAGATGACTGGATATAACTGGGCAAAGCCGTGGCGACTGCCCACAAAAAACCTAACAAATAGATAATAAAAAAAGCCTTCTTGCTTATCTTCATTGTTATTTGTTGTTTAATTATTAATCGGCAAGCTACGGTTAACATCATTAACCCAATCTGACAAAGCAGGGATGCCGCCAAGCTGCCTAAGCAGCCAAGACAACAACAATAAAACTAGCGCCGCGCCAATAGTTGCGCCCAAACCTTGGCCAACTCCCCTAATAAAACCGCGCCAGAAAAGAATTCCAGGGCGGTTGTAAACAATATCAAGTGCGGTTACCAATCTCTTGGTGG
>WFTD01000034.1 GCA_015485755.1 Patescibacteria group bacterium
AGCCTCATCAATCAAATCAATTGCCTTATCCGGCAAAAAACGATCGGTAATATAGCGTTGCGACAATTCTACTGCCGCTACCAAAGCTGAATCTGTTATTCTTACGCCATGGTGAATTTCATATTTTTCCTTGATGCCGCGCAAAATAGCCAAAGTATCCTCTTCGGACGGCTCTCCCACATAAATTGGCTGGAAGCGCCTTTCCAGGGCGGCATCTTTTTCAATGTATTTTTGATATTCCTTTAAAGTAGTCGCGCCAATCACATGCAAGGTACCGCGGGCAAGACCTGGTTTGAGCATGTTAGAAGCATCAACCGCTCCCTCAGCTCCACCAGCGCCAACAATAGTATGCAGCTCATCAATAAAAAGAATTATCTTTCCTTCCGCTGCCTCAACTTCTTTTACAATAGCCTTTAACCTGTCCTCAAATTCGCCTCGATATTTTGCCCCTGCCAGCAGCGAGCCAATATCCAAGCTAATTATTTCCTTATTGCGCAATGTTTCAGGAACATCGCCAGCCACAATCCGCTGCGCCAATCCTTCCACGATAGCGGTTTTTCCCGTGCCCGGCTCACCAATTAGAACTGGGTTATTTTTGGTGCGGCGAGACAAAACTTGCATCAATCTTCTAATTTCAGCATCACGGCCAATTACTGGGTCCAATTTTTCCTTCCTGGCCATTTCAGTAAGATTTACCGCATATTTTTCTAGAACGCCAAATTTATTTTCTGGATCGGGAGTGTCAACTTTTTGCTGCCCCCTTAAATCGCTTAAAACTTTTTTAACTTCTTCCGTGTCAACTTTTACACTCGTCAAAACATCACGAGCAGAAGAGGGGACAGACAAAATACCCAGTAAAACATGTTCGGTTGATATATATTGATCGCCAAATTCTTCCATATATTTTTCCGCTTGGATAAGAACCTGGTTCAATTCACGGGAAGCGTACACATCGCCGCTAGCATCCATGACGGCTGGTATTTTATCTATCTCTTCTTTAACTTTTTCTTTTATAGCTAGGTTATCTATCCCAATTTTTTGCAAAATAGATACAACCAGCCCTTCTGGTTGGGAAAGAAGCGCATAAAGCAAATGAAGCGGCTCTAAATACTGATGGTTTTTCTTTATAGCCAATTGCTGGGCTTCAGCTAGGGCTTGTTGGGTTTTGGTGGTAAATTTTTGTGGATCCATATTTTTTAATTTATTTTTTATTAATCAAGTTAGTTTGGTAATAATTAGCACTCTATATATGAGAGTGCTAATATAATATAGAATAAAAATATAGCTATGTCAAATTAAGACAAAATAAAATCAAGCTCAGATCCGCAATTATGGCAAAAAGCTTTGTTGTTTTCTTCTTTAAAATAAATTTGACTGAAAAACGCTAATCTTTTAACAACTACAGCTTGGCAAACAGGACAGTAAGTATTTTCACCTTCAAGTCCAGGAATATTGCCAGTATAAACATATTTAAGGCCGGCTTCCTTGCCTATTTGATAAGCTCGTTGCAAGGTTGAAGGCGGGGTGGGGGAGTGATCTGACATTTTAAAAGCGGGATAGAATGCAGTAACATGCCAAGGAGTTGCGGAAGATAATTTATTTTTAATAAAATTGGCTATTTTTTTTAATTCTTCGCTTGAATCATTGTGTTGCGGAATAATAAGCGTGGTGACTTCTAGCCAAATTTTATTTTGGTGAAAAAATATTAAATTATCAAGAATTGGTTCAAGTTGAGCTCCACAAATACGGCGATAAAACTCATTGTTAAAACTTTTTAAATCAATATTGATAGCATCAAGATAGGGGAGGATAGCAGATCTTGTCTCCGGGCTCATATAACCATTTGATACCCAGACATTCTTTAATCCTTTTTTCTTGGCTATTTTCATCACATCCAAAGCAAACTCTACAAAAATAGTTGGTTCAGTGTAAGTGTAAGCTACTGATTTGCAGCCAGATGCCATGGCTGACTTTACCACCTCTTCAGGTTTAGTATCCTTGCCAGGAATAACGGGTGAGTTAAAAAACAATCCCTGTTTAGATGCTTGCGAGATGTCAGAATTTTGGCAAAACAAACAACGAAAATTGCAACCAACTGTAGCAATAGAATAGCTCAAACTAGAGGGCAAGAAATGAAATAATGGCTTTTTTTCAATTGGATCAATATGGCTAGATATGACCTTGCCGTAATTAATAGCTATCAGATTTCCTCCTTTATTTTCTTTCACCCCGCATACACCCCTTTTATTAGGGGCGATAAAACAGTAATGAGAGCAAATTTGGCATTTAACAGCGTTGTTTTTAAATTTTTTATAGGAAAGCGCCCTCATATATTTACTTTATTTTATTTTAACAATTATTAATAAAAAAAGCCACTTATTTGTGGCTAGGCTTTAAAAAATAAAAAAATATTTTTGCTATTGCCCTTTTTAGTAAATTGTCTTTATTTCTATCAACACCTTGACTTTCTGACATTTGATCACCTGGCAATGGCTTGTCATCGTCCATATTGCTCCATTCTATATCAAATCTGTCCCAAATAGGCAATTTAAGGGGGGAAGGGTTAGGCAAATCATTAGGGCTGTCCTGTATAATTTGAGGGTATTTTTCTCTTATTTCCCTTTGCATGTCAGGTGGTACGTTATTCCAGCTAATCAATGACTTCTTAAGTAGGCTTGCTATTGTTTCTAGGGGTAATTTTTCTATAACAGGGAAATGAGAGTATTGGGGTGATTTTAAAATAATGAATTTCTTGCCGGGATTTTTTGGCGGCAAGTCTCTTCGTATGTATCTTCCCAAAGTTGTCCTAATCTTTCTTACCCAAGCAGAAAATCTTTTAATATCTTTTTTAGGCATTGTTAATGTTCCTCCTTGATTATAGATTAACAACATAAAAACACACTTTACTTTTTTTGTCAAGTGCTATTATTGCTGCTAATATGTAAATATGAGAATATTTATTGCTATCAATTTACCTGCTGATATAAAAGCGGATATTTATCAGCGCCTAGAAAATTGGCGCCAGTCCAATTTTCCTATCAAATGGGTAGAGGAAGAAAATATCCATTTAACTATTAAATTTTGCCATGAGCTTGAAGCTGAACAAATTGGACAATTGATAAACAAGATCAAACCAGAAGTAGAACAATCTTCCGCTTTTTCTATAAAAATCAAGGCGGCTGATTACCTGCCGCCTTACAAGCCGCGAATTATCTATTTAACTGCCTATGCTGATAAACTTAATAAGCTGGCAAATAAAATCATCAGCTTATCAGATCAGCTGTCCTTTATCGAACCAGAGAAGCGGAACTGGCTGCCGCATATTACTTTGGGGCGAATCAAAGGAGTACTGCCTATTGCTTTTTTACAGCAGATAAAAACATTGAGATTTGAATATGAATTTAAAGTAAAATCTGTAGAGGTGATGTCATCCAAACTAACCCCAACTGGCCCTATTTACAAAATAGAAAAATCAATCCTATTAGCCTGCTAATTTATGGAACTTTTAGGCGTAAAAATAGACAATTTAGACAAGAAAAATATTACAGCTAAAATAGTTGAATTTTTGTCAACTGACAGCTTCCACCTGATTGTAACTGTCAATGCTGAAATTTTAGTTGCTGCTCAAAAAAACAAAAAATATACTCAAATTTTAAACCAATCTGATTTAAACATTATTGACGGATCTGGACCACAAATTGTTCTCTGGCTTAAATACAGACAAAAAATTCAGCGCTGGCCTGGAGTTGATCTAATAG
>WFTD01000035.1 GCA_015485755.1 Patescibacteria group bacterium
ACATATGACTATCCCACAAATTAGGGCGATGTATGCAGGTGATCGTTCCCGCAAAGAAACGCTGGTAGAGTTTGGCTTTCGTCTGCCTTCAGCTCTGGACAATCGACCTTTGACTTTTGCCGAATTTGAACAAAGAATCAACCAGGTTATTTTTGTTTCAGCCACCCCAGCTGAATATGAAAAAGAAAAATCAGAACAAATTGTTGAACAGCTCATCCGTCCTACCGGCCTACTTGACCCTGAAGTAGAAGTTAGGCCAACTGCTGGCCAAATTGATGATTTGATCGCTGAAATAAATAAACGCGTCAAAAAAAATCAACGTGTGCTAGTTACCACTCTAACAAAAAAACTAGCTGAAGATTTAACTGATTATCTCAAAGAATTAAATATCAAAGCAGCTTATCTTCACTCAGAAATAGACACGCTGGATCGGCTTGATATTCTCACTGCCCTGCGCCAAGGAAAATATGATGTGGTTATTGGCATAAACCTTTTAAGGGAAGGACTGGATTTGCCAGAAGTATCACTAGTAGCTATCCTTGATACTGACCAGGAAGGATTTTTGCGTTCAGCTACCACCTTGATCCAAACAATTGGCCGTGCTGCTCGCCATGCAGAGGGAAGGGTTATTATGTATGCTGACAAAATTACTGAGGCAATGCGGCAAGCTATTGACGAGACCAATCGCCGCCGCCAAGTTCAACTTAACTATAACCAAAAACATGGCATCACTCCCCGCAGTATCCAAAAAGAAATCAAACAACAGGCCCTAGCTGGCCTAACCCCCAAAGAGAAAAAAGATAAAATCAACCTAAAACAAATACCGCCTGACAAGCTATCGCTCTTAATTGATGAGCTTAATAAGCAAATGCAACTAGCTGCTCAAAATTTAGAGTTTGAAAAAGCCGCTGAAATAAGAGACCAAATAAATGAATTAAAAAAGAAAATAAAAAACTAAATTATTTAGGAGGCGGCTTGAGAGGATCATGGCCGGTATCAACCTCCAACTTATCGTTATACCCATCGCCATCTGTATCAGCTAAGTAAGGATCTGTGCCAAGTTTCAGCTCCTCTTTGTCTGTTAGTCCGTCACCATCACTATCTTTAGCATCATCACCTCCACCTGAAAATGTGCTAGTTGACGCCGAAGAGGCTGGGGAGGCGACCGGTGGCGTGGTGGTGCTTATATCGGTATTATTATCGCTTGTTTGCTTGGAAAACCTTGTCATAATGCTTCCAATAAAAACTTGATTTTCGTTGTAAGATAAAAATATAAACCAGAGGATTAAACCTCCCAACAAACCAACTATTAAAATAAAAATGGTGATATTCTTCATACTATAATAATACACCAATGACCATAAATAATCCAAACAGCTAACCTAAGTTAGCTGTTTGGATTAAAATAAATCTAATTAGGGCCTTGCCTCACTTTACCTATCAAGGCAATGAAAATCATCTCTACCTGCTCTTGCCTCGGGCATCATCATGCCCATACCGCGATAGCCTTTGCCAGCCCAACTTGGCCTTCCCAATGATTCTCTCAAAGTAACAGTAGTGCCATCTGCTTGGATTAAAGTAAAGGCGGCAAGTTCCTTTTCATCTCCGTCTTGATGTAAAATGCCAGTTACGCTTATATAATCACCCTCCTTAACATCAATATCCTTATACCAAGCTGGTCCCAATTTTACTTCATACTCACTACCATCAGCTGCCTTTATTTCTGCTATGTTTGGCATAGTCTGACGCTCTACTACAGTCCCCTCAATTTTAATTAAATCATAACTATCTCCCCTTGGATTTGTCATCTGGCCCACTGTTTCATGGGCCAAGGCTGGAACGGCTGCCGCCAACAAAAGAAAAACCCCCAGCCATAAAAATTTATTCTTTTTCATATGTTTATTGTTTAATAATTATTTTTTTATTTATCTTTTCGACCTTTTCTACCAATAATACAACTGAATGTCAAAATTATTTCACCACCAACAAAAAACAAGCCTGATGGCTTGTCTTTTGTAGTTGTGATTATTGTTTAATTATGGTGCCACCACGGACGCATACCCCAAGGCGTTCCATCATTCAAAAAAAGTATCTTAACTTTATCCCCTACCTGCGGAGACCAATGGTGCGGTCTAATATTTAAATTTTGCTTTGGTATCTTATATACATTTTCCCCAACTTTAATAACCCACTCATATTTACTACTGCCAATAACTTCGCCCTGTCTCACTTTATCTTGCCAATAATTTATCCGCTTATAATAATAATTACCCCACATGCCCCTGTTTTGACCCGGCGAAAATGATTTATTAACTGCTGTCAAAAAATTAAAATGATTAACAAGGCCAGCAATTAGAGTTCCGCCAACTACCACAACGCCAATCCATACCAACCACGATCTTTTGTAGCCCCATCTAAATTTTTTGATTAAAAAATTTATAAACAAAAGCAAAACCAAACCAAAGGCAACCAACTCATATGGAGCCGATCTCAACACCTGCCTCCATCCTACCATCCCAAAACCCAACAATTCCTGTGTTGCCTGATTTTGCCAATAGGCCAAAAATAAAGATAAAACTAACAAAAATACTACCACCGCCAACAACAACCCCGACTCCAAACCTATTTTCTCGGCCAAGAATCTCCATTTAGATCTCATCTTCACCTGGCCAGACTCTATTTTAGCCAAAACTTCTGAGGTTATATCAATTTTTTTGTTGTTTTTCATATTTATTTAATAATAATTTTTTTAACAACTGGCGGCCTCGCCTAAGCCTCACTCCAACGGTTGAAACAGGGGTGCGTAAAATATCAGCTATTTCCTCGTAACTTTTGTTCTCTTGGTAAAACAGGCACAAAACCTCTCTGTATTTAAGTGGTAAAAAATGGCAAAGCTCGCCCACCTCATCAGTAAGTTCCTGCCTTTCAATTTTTGCTACCACATCATCAAAATTACCCCTAATAGCATCCAACCAGCTCAAAGTATTGTGATCTGCATTGATGATTCTCTTGCTGCGCTTGATAAAATTTACTGTCAAATTATGGGCAATGCGATACAGCCAAGCTGAAAATTTCAGTGAACTATCAAAATTATGGATATTCTCATATACTAGCAAAAAAGTATCTTGAGTTAAATCCTTGGCTTGATCAGCATCCCTAATCCAATGAAAAATATAACGATAAATCTTGTCTTGATAACGCCCCATTAGCGCGGCAAAAGCCTGATGGTCTTGCTGTTTTACCAAATCGGCCAATGCCTCATCTGATATTTCTTGTTCCTGAAAAATATTATCCATTTTTTTATTTTACCCCCTCCTATAAAAATAATACAATCAAACTGAGTAAATATTTCAAAAAATAAAAGCGCCCCTTGGCGCTCTATTTGCATATCAGTAAATTTAACAACAATACAGTTTTAAAGATCATAAATAGCCAAGCCACAACCATTACCACAAATAAAACATACTTAAACTTAATGGGCTTGTCTTTTTGTTTGTCAAAAAAATAGGACAAACCTATGCTAACAATAACCGCAATAAGCCAAATTAAAATTTGCGTCAAAATATCTTGGCTGACCATGCCATCCCTCCTTTGCTATTGTTTAACATTAAAAATATTCAACATTAAAAAGTAAAGGAACAAAAACAAAATGTCAAGAGTGACAATAGACAACGCTTGCCTTTGTCTTAATTTGATTTGAACCAATTGGTTATTGGTTGACCGCCTCTTTCTTTGCTCTGTTTTTCTAGGGCTTCTCTAATAGCAGGAAAATTTTGAAATCCATTTTTATAAATATCAATAAAACCTTTATGCAAAACAAAGGGAAAACTTTCATCTTCTCCGTTTAAAATCTTAACAATATTTTTCGCCAAATATTCTCTAGTGGGCAAAGTGTTTCCTTCCAACTTATCGCGAATCAAGTTGTATAAATAAGCATGGTAAATACTGCCCTCGGCATACACATTCAGCTTTGGATTGTCTTTGTGAAGCATAACAATAAACAAACGCAATGGTCTTTGTTTGCCCTCGGGAAAATCATCAATAAAAACATTGCTTTCAGGAATATTATAATGAGAAATAATTTCCTTTCTTATCGCCTCCACATTTTTCTTCAATTCTTCTGTCCATTTTATTACTGTTAAATCATGGGCTTCCTTCTTTAGTAAGGTGCCGGTCTTGTTTGTTTCAACAACGGGAGTATCGCCAATATTGATAGCAGAATCTTTCTTGTTGTCGGGGTGATATTTTGGCTGTCCTTCTCCGGGTTTGCTTGATCTGGTTGCTGCCTCTTGCTGTTTTGAAGGCAAAGAAGGTTCTTTTTGCATATTCTTTAGTTTAAATAATTATCCACTACTAAATAGTACCAAAATAAACAAAAATGAAAAAGCAAGGCAAACCAAGCCTTGCTGTAAATAAATTACTCAACTGGATATTTTTCATCAAAACAGGCAAAACAAAATTTTTTCTGATCAACAGTACGATACAAATCATCCAATTCAAGATATTTCAAAGTAAACTCTGCACCGGTTGCCAAACATTCTTTGATCTGCTCTTTGATGTATTTCTCAAACGCCTCCACACTGCCCAAACGATGGACTATATGCTCCTCATAAGTAGGGGTAGCAATGCCATAAAAGCAAGGAGCGATTTTAGGGGGCGAGCCAATCCGCAAATGAACCGCCCGCGCACCAGCTTGCAAAACCATTTTGATGATTTTAATAATGGTGGTGCCGCGCACAATTGAATCATCAACCAATACCACGCTCCCGCCCTGAAAAACACCTGGCCGGGGGTTGAATTTCTCTCGGACTGAATCATCCCGAATAGTCTGATCTGGCTTAATAAAAGTTCTGCCCACATAATGATTTCGTATCAGCGCCCACGGCTCAAGTTTTATCCCCATCTTTTCTGCATAGCCATAAGCAATATCATTGGCAGAATCAGGCACCGGCACTACCATACCAGCCTCAATTCCTATCTTTTTATCATAACCGGCCAATATACTGCCAAGCCTGCGCCGATAGTCACCTACCAGCTGTCCCCATAAAATTGAATCTGGCCGAGAAAAATATATCAGCTCAAAAATACAATGACGCGGCTCAATATTTTCCACTTGAAAAATCCTCAACTCTCCCTGTTCATTAATGTGAACTACCTGTCCCGCTTGCAGCTGGGTGCGTTTATCTGCTGGAATGCGCAAAATATCAAGAGCGCAAGTCTCAGAAGCAAACACCCAAAAATCATTATGCTCACCCAGCCATAAAGGGCGGAAATTATATCTGTCAGTAAAAGCAAAAATATTGTTGCGCGTCATCAGGATAGCAGAAAAAGCGCCGCGAAAGTAATTAATTGCCCATTTAATTGATTCAACAAAATCAACTTCAGCTCCATTTACCTGCATGCGCCTTTGCAAGTGATGATGCACAATTGCCCTTAATATCAGCTCCGCTTCATTGCTAGAAGAAAAACGAAAACGAAAAGGAGAAAGTTCAAGGCGTTGTCTTTCCTCCTGATAATTAACCAGATTGCCGTTGGTGGCTAACGCAAAAACTCTGCCCTGCACAGTCTCAATAGTAGCCGGCTGAAGTTCTGTCTCTGCTATACTACCCTCAGTACGATAACGCAAATGGCCTAACGCTTGATGAGTTACCAGCATTTCCTTATCAACGCTTAGAGCCAATTTACTCCACTCCTCTTTAGCATAATTCGGCCCTTTGTGCACTTTTAAAACATCATCTACCACCCAAACGTAACCTGTACCATCTTGGCCGCGATGATTCATCTGATAAAGAGCTAGCATCAACAGGTGCAAAACATCAATCTCACCTGCTCGTCCTTTATCTTTTAATTTAACAGCGGCAATGCCACACATATCACACCTCCCTTTCTATTTTTTGTTATCAATATTTTTTTAAAAGAACAAACTTTATCTGCTTATTCATTTGCTCATCTTTTCTGCTACTTGCACTACATTTTCTAATAATTTAGCCACCGTAATCGGTCCAACTCCCCCTGGCACAGGTGTAAGCAAAGAAGCCTTACTCTTGACTGACTCAAATTCAACATCGCCGCACACCTTGCCCTTATCATAAAAAATTCCTGCATCAATCACCACTGCCCCCTCCTTAACCATCTCTCCTGTAATCAAATTTTTCTTGCCTACCCCACTTACAACAATATCTGCTCTTTTGGTATGGCTAGCCAAATCTTGAGTTGCTCTACCGCAAATAGTAATCGTTACTGGCTGATGCAAAAGCATAGCGGCTAAAGGCTTGCCAATAATATCTCCTCTGCCCACTATACAGATTTCTTTGCTAGTCAAATCTATTTCATAATAATCAAGTATATGCAAAATTGCAGCTGGAGTTGGTGGCAAAAGAAAATTTCTTCCTGCAAGCACTCTGCCCAAAGATATATCTGTCAAACAATCAACATCCAAAAAGGGATTAATGCTGTTTATCAGATCAGCACTATCTTTTTCTAAAGACTGAGGCAGGGGAAGTTGGATGATTAACCCTGTCAATCTTTGCTCGGCTTGAATTTTGTTTATCTCTGCTAGCAAATCTGTCGCTGTGATATTTCCTGGATAGGAAAATTTAAAAAATTTTATCCCCACCAGTTCAGCCGCCTCTGCTTTCTTTTTGACATAAATATGGGATGGCTTATCATCCCCTGCTATTACCACTGCCAAAACCGGCTCCACACCCTGCTGTTTAAGCCTGGCTACCCGCCCTTTTAAATTAGTCAAAATATCAGCAGCTATTTTTTTTCCTTCAACAATACTGGCCATAAATAACCTTAACAACAAACTCATCTTATACCCCAAAATAAAACTTGACAATAGGCATAACACAGCCTGTCACCACAAAATTACCACATCCGCAACTCCGCTTATCATAAACAACACTTGTTTGCTGGATAAAACCACATTGCCTATAATAAAAACTGCTAAGACAAACAGCTCAAAATTGCCCCTAGCAGTTATGCAAGTTATAATTTTATGAAAAACAAATCCCCTGACAAAAAACAAGTGATGATCTTCGGTGCTTTTGATATTATTCATCCCGGCCATCTTTATTTTATAAAGCAGGCTGCCAAACTCGGACAAGTCACTGCTGTTGTTGCTCGGGACAAAACCATTGCAAAAGTAAAGGGCAAAAATCCTTATTTTACTGAGCAACAAAGAAAAGAAAACCTGCAAAATCTCAAAATATTACACCAAGTAATTCTAGGAGATAAGGACAATCCTTATGCGGTAATAAAAAAAGTCAAACCAGACATAATCTTGCTTGGGCCTGATCAAAAAATATTCGTTGATAAGTTAGGGTTGAATATAAAAAAGTTAGGCCTCAAAACAAAAATAAAACGGGCAAACGCCTGGCAGCGTGATATTTTTCAATCAAAAAAAATAAGGGCAGCACTAGAGGCAAATGAAGCTGGTTTCCTGCTGATCAACAAACCCCAAGGCCTAACCTCTCATGATGTAATAGATAAATTAAGAGCAATCTGCCAAACCCGGACAATTGGCCACGCTGGAACTTTAGACCCTCTAGCCCAAGGAGTGCTGATCTGCGGAATTAATCAGGCAACCAAACTGCTGTCTTGGTGGCACCTTTTTTTTAAAAGTTATCGAGCAACTATGCGGCTGGGGCAAATATCAGGCACTTACGATAGTGAAGGTCAGATACAAACAATATCAACAAACATAAACCTAACTAAACCCCAACTAAAAGACACCCTGGCTAAATTTAGCGGGCATATCAAACAATTGCCACCGCCTTTTTCAGCCAAAAAAATAAAAGGAAAAAAAGCTTATCAACTAGCCCGCCGCGGGCAAAAAATCAAGCTTGAACCACAAACAGTAACAATTAAAACAATTGAAATAATTGATTTCTCTTTGCCTTATATTACTTTAGACATTACTTGCTCTAGCGGCACTTATATCCGCTCCCTTATTCATGATTTGGGGGACGATTTGGGTGTGGGCGCAATTATGACTGGCCTTACTCGCACAAGCATTGGCCCGATTGGCATCAACCAAACCATCAAACTTGAACAGTTAACAAAAGATAACTGGCAAAATTTTCTTTATCCTGCTGACAAACTCGTTGATGAATTGAACAAATTTTATTTGGAAAAATTATATAATTAATTATATAATTTATTATATAATTCCTTTGTTGCCTCTTGCCTTTTTAAAAGAGTTATGCTAATTTAGATGAGCTTATTAATTATTAATAATTTATAAATTTAGTATGCCCAACACAAAATCAGCCAAAAAAGAGCTGCGAAAAACTGTTAA
>WFTD01000036.1 GCA_015485755.1 Patescibacteria group bacterium
CTTCTATATTATGGATGACAAAAAGCAATATTTAGATAAACTACGCCACAGCGCCGCTCATTTGCTAGCCGCAGCAGTGCTGGAACTTTGGCCTGATACCAAAATAACAATTGGCCCTGCTATTGAAAATGGGTTTTATTATGACTTTGATTTTTCCCAATCAATTTCAGAAAACGATCTGCCCAAAATAGAGAAAAAAATGAAAGAAATAGTTAAGAAATGGGATAAATTTGAACGGATTGAAGTAACAGCAGAAGAAGCAAAAGAATTTTTCAAAAACAACCCCTACAAACAAGAGTTAATTGATGAATTTAGCCAAGAAGAAAAGCAGTTGACTTTTTATAAATCAGGTGATTTTACTGACCTTTGCCGCGGCGGCCATATTGACAATCCCAAAGAAGAGCTCAAATATTTTAAACTATTGTCTCTAGCTGGCGCCTACTGGCGCGGTGATGAAAAAAATCCAATGCTTACCCGTATCTATGGGACAGCTTTTCCTACTGAAGAGGAGCTCAATGCCTATCTCAAACAGCTAGAGGAAGCCAAACTAAGAGATCACCGCAAAATTGGCAAAGAGCAAGAACTATTTACTTTTGACAATCTGATTGGCAAAGGCCTGCCAGTTTGGCTGCCCAAGGGAACAATCATCAAAAACGAAATTGAAAAGCTAGCCATTGAAATGGAAAATAAATATGGCTATCTGCGCGTTTCTACGCCCCACCTTGGCAAAAAAGAACTTTATGAAACTTCCGGCCATCTGCCTTATTATGCTGATTCAATGTATCCGCCAATGGAAATGGACGACGGCATTTATTATCTTAAAGCGATGAACTGCCCTCATCACCATCTGATCTACAAATCAAAAATCAGAAGCTATCGGGACCTGCCTATCCGCCTAGCCGAATACGGCACTGTCTATCGCAATGAACTTTCAGGCACACTAGCTGGCCTGCTGCGCGTCAGATCACTGCAAATGAATGATGCCCATATTTACTGCCGCAAAGACCAAATCAAAGAAGAGATCAAAAAAGTAGTGGAGCTAACTTTATACTACTTTAATCTTTTTGGCTTTCAGGAATTATATTTCCGCCTTTCCAAATGGAATCCTAACAACAAAGAAAAATATATTGATGAGCCAGACAATTGGGAGTACAGCCAGCAAGTCTTGCGCGAAGTGCTAGAAGAAATGCAAGTAAAATTTGTAGAGGTGGAGGACGAGGCGGCATTTTATGGACCCAAAATAGATGTGCAATTCAAATCAGTTATTGGCCGCGAAGAGACGATGTCTACTATTCAGTTAGATTTTGCCGCCAAATCCAGATTTGAACTTTATTATATAGATGAAAAAGGCAGCCAAAACAATGAAGTATTTGTTATTCACCGAGCTCCCCTTTCTACTCATGAACGGTTGATGGCTTTTCTAATAGAGCATTATGCTGGCGCTTGGCCAGTTTGGCTAGCGCCTGTCCAAGTATCCATCATATCTGTTGGCAAAGACCACCGCGATTTCTGCCAAAAACTAGGAGAAGAATTAACAGAGCAAAGCATTCGCGTAGAGGTTGACAACGCCAATGAAACAGTGGGCAATAAAATCCGCAAAGCCGAAAAACAAAAAGTCCCCTATATGCTAGTAATTGGCGACCGGGAAATGAAAGACGCGGAATTGACAGTTAGAATCAGAGGACAAAAAGAACTGCTCAAAATAAATAAACAAGAATTTATCCAAAGAGTGCTAGAAGAAATAAAAACAAGACAAGACAAAAAATAGGCCAAAAGCTACCAGCAAAACCAGCCGTAATAAAACGGCTGGTTTTTATTTGCTCTCCCCTCTTCTTATCAAGCCACAGCCTAAATATTGATTTATTGCTAATTTCTGCTAGACTAATAGAGTTATTAATAGATTTTCATATGAAACCAAAATACTTCCTGTTTGTTTTGGGATGCCAGATGAACAAATCAGACGCCGAGCGGCTAGAGACAATTTTAGAGCAAATTGGCTATGAAAAAACCAGCCGCGAAGATAAGGCTGACTTTATCGGCGTGGTTTCCTGTGCGGTGCGCCAATCAGCTATGGACAGAATCTATGGCAAAATTAGAAGCTGGAACTTAATCAAAGAAAAAAGGCCGCTGATTACTATGCTGACTGGCTGCGTGCTCAAAAAAGACAAAGAAAAGCTAAAATACCATTTTGACATCTTGCTTGATATCAAGGATATCCAAAAATTGCCAGAAGAGCTAAAAAAACGCAATGCTCAATTGGGGGATTTTATCCCTACCACTTCCTATCTTTCTCTCAAACCAAAGTATGAATCAAAGTTCAAAGCCTATGTTCCGATTATGACTGGCTGCAATAAATTCTGCACTTACTGCGCTGTGCCTTACACGCGCGGCTTTGAAATATCACGGCCAGCTGAAGAGATCTATCAGGAGGTCAAAGAGCTAATTGACCAGGGCTACAAAGAAATAACTCTCCTTGGACAAAATGTCAACTCCTATGGCAATGACACTATTGACAAACGCAGCCCTAATTATGGCAAAAAACTGCCAACCTTCCCTGAACTTTTACATGAAATAAATTCTTGGCCAGGAGACTTTTGGCTGCGCTTTATTACCTCTCACCCTTACGATATGTCAGATGAACTGATTGAAGTAATGGCAGAAAGAAACCACCTGGCAGAATACCTGCATCTGCCCGTCCAATCAGGCAGCGATGAAATCTTGCGTAAAATGAACCGCTACTACACAGTTGACCATTATTTAGAAAGGCTGGAAAAGGTGCGCCAGGCTATCCCAGAAATTTCTATTTCTACTGATATTATTGTTGGTTTTTGCGGCGAGACGGAACAGCAATTTGCAGAAACAGCTAAATTGATGGAAAAAGTTGGTTATGATATGGCCTACATTGCCCGCTACTCCCCTCGCCCTGGCACTGCCGCTGCCCGCGCTTTTCCTGACGATGTTCCTGCCGAAATTAAAAAAGAAAGAGAAAAAATACTGACTGAAATTCTCAAAAAAACTGCCCTTGCTTTTAATAAAAAATTTATTGGCCAAACAACTGAAGCGCTGGTAGAAGGCACAAAAAAAGGCAAACTGATTGGCAAAAATAGGCAGTTTAAAACTGTTACTTTCCCTGGATCCAAAGAACTAGTAGGGCAGTTTGTCAAAGTCAAAATAACTGATGCTACCGCCTGGGGGCTTAATGGAGAAATAGCATAACAAACCAGCCTAATAAATAGTCATCTCTGTCCCATAACAAATACAGAGCAATCTAGTGGGGAATTTATCTTTCTTATTGTCGTTCCAGTTTTTAATTGTCATTCAAGCCTTGTAATAAATACAGTATAAACTCCAGCGGTAATTTTACCTCTCCCTATACAAAATAGGGTTGCAGCCTCCCTTTAATTGTAATGCCAGCACATCCGGCATATTTTTCTTTTATTGTTATTCCCGCTTTTCTCCCATTGTCATCCCTTTTTCTTGGATTGTTATTCCCGTTTTTCTCCCATTGTCA
>WFTD01000037.1 GCA_015485755.1 Patescibacteria group bacterium
GTTTTGGTGGTTTGATAGCCATCTATTGTATTGCCGTTAGAGTCAACCCAACTCCAAGTCCAAGTTTTGTTTGAGATTATCCCGCCGTATATTTCTATATTGTTTTGGACTAAAGGAGAAGAGCAGTAATAAGGTCGGTAGACTCTGCCTTTTTGGGCAAGCATAGCAGCGTCAATAGTTAGGTTGGAAGGAGCGTGCCTTGGAACAATAATATTTTTTTGAGCAATAAGCCCCAAGGAATTTGTGCCATCACGGGCAGCATAGGTTAGGTTGTTGTTGATAAAAATATTGGAATTGGTGGAAGGATTGTCAGGAAAGCGAGCAGCGGCAACAGTAACATTTCCCTTGATAGTCCCTTCTACCCACAGGTCATCTTCAACAAAAATAACATTGTTACTAGGAAGTGAGTAATTGCCAATAAGCGATTCAGAGCTTATTTGTTCTTGCTTGTATATGCATGTTTTAAAATCATCGCTGCTTACTTGGCTGATAGATGGGTTTAGAGAGGTAACACTGTAGATGTCATAAGTGCCATTGCTTTTGAAAATAATATGATAGCCATATCCTTGGGTAGAATAATAATGACCAGCTGACTGGGCTTGCTGTTTGAGATTGGACAGATCCAAAGTAAATGAGTTAAAGTCAATTTCTGGAACAGGATATTTCCATAAATCTGAATTTGGTCCCGACCCCCAAACGCCAGGTTTGGTTTCACCGCCAGAACTACAGCCAAAGGTTGCGGTGCAAGTGTAAGTTTCTTTGGCTGAAGTAATAAGGGAATCATTTGTTCCATCCATGCGAATCCCGCCATTGGAATGCATTTCACCTGAAACATTTTCGCTTGATCCAAACCATACGTCTGAATTGGTCAAAAAAGAAAACCGGGTCAGAGAAGGTTTGCCGTAGCGAGCTTCAATTGTTTTTTTGACATTAGGGTATTCATTAACCCAGCCGGTTGATTTGATTGTGACGATAGTTGTGCCAGTTGCTGGCGGGGTTATTTCTAGGCTAAATGTGCCAATTGTACCTGACTCGGGGTCGGAATAGGCATGTTCATAAGGACCGGGTCCATTGGTGCCGTCTTGATAATCGTCAGGGTCATGGGCAAGGTGCCAGCGGTAGTAATCAATGCCAGCTTCGGCAATATGCAGAGCTTTGACTTTAGCTATTTCAACATTGCTCAATTTGCGCTGGGTCAAAACCAGGCCAATCATAGCAGTCAAGATAAGTAAAAATATTCCAGTAAAAACTATTACCAAAATAAGCATTACTCCGCGATTGTTTTTTAGTGATTGCCTTTGCATAATTACAAATTAGATTTTAAGTTTCTCAATTGTACATCTGATTCAAGAACAAAATCAGTGGGCGACCTTTGGGGATCAACGTTTATTTTTACATAAACATGTATTAGTTTGGTATCAATTAAGCGGGAGGGGGTAGGCAGGGGATTGTTTACTTTATCCAGAGGGTAATCCCCATTATAGTAGGTAAAAATAGGTTCACCAGTGGAATTGCGGATATAATAGGCGACCGTAGTAACAATTTCATTGTTAGTGTCATAAGTTAAAGGAGATCCAGTTGGATTGACCACCCCCTTTTTAAGGGCATTGTTTTCAACAAAGTACCTAACCCTTTCTGTTGACGCATCCTCATCAATGTCAGAGTAAAAAATTATTTCATTGTCATCTGCCTTTTCCAGGGCATAAGACCCATCCTCAGCGGTTGAAGCTTCCCTAATTTCTCTAGTCATATTATCAATAGCTTTTTGGGCATAGCGGATGGCAGATAACTGTTCTCGTCCAAATGATATCCCTTTATAGCTTCTTAACATAAAACTTTCCCAAGCAAGAATAATAACCGTCAGGATAGTAAGTGCCAATAACACTTCCAGCATAGTCAGTCCGTATTGATTTGTCAGGGATTTGCGTTTATTTTCCATTTATTTAGAGTTATTGAAGGATTAAGTCAATTGTTTGGCTGGAATTGGCTGGCAAAGAAAATGGCAAGGAAGGGTTGGATTGATAAAGGGTATAACCTGGTTCGGTAATCTCAATATTATAAGTATCCCACTCCAGGTCATTGATTGTGATTGTGCCGCTGCCGTCAGTTGAAAATGACTGCTCATATTTTAGCTTGTCGGGATTTTCATATATTTTCTTTGTTCCTCTTAAGATAAAATCTATATTAGGAAGTGACGGTTGGGAGCTGTGGTCATAAGTAGTGCCATAGACATCACCTAGGCCGGGGCTATAATCAGTCCAAGTTGCGATTATTTTTGTGTTTTGGTAAATAGCCAAATCATTTATGTACTGATCGCTGCTAGTTACGCTATTTAGCTGCACTTCTTGGCTCCATAGCTCACTTCCAGTTTTAGTTATTTTTTTGACAAAAATGTCATTATTACCATTTCTGTTGTCTTGCCAAGCAATGGTTAAATTGTCACTGCCATCAATAGCTATCAGGGCAGCGGCTTGCTGAGCACTGGTGGCTGAAGTATAAACATCTTTGTTGCCAGAAAAGAGGGGGATGCTGGTGCTTGCTATCCCTTGCCAGTAAATTCCATAGTCAGTTACAGTGCGATTGTCTGTCCAGGTAAGATAAACATCTCCATTACTGTCAACATCCATATCAAAGAGGAGGATATCAGGATAAACAAAGGGTGGGGTTTCATTTTGGTCAACTTTTTGTTCGCCTGCCCAAAGCACTGATCCTGTGTTGTTTATTTTGGTTAAATAAATGTCAAATTTATTAGTTACATTTCTGTCATCAAGCCAGCCAACATAGATATTTGACCCATCGCTTTCTATGACTGGTATTTTTTGGGTGGATACTGACAGGTCAGTATTTATCCTTACATCGCTAGGCAATATTTTATTGCCGTTTAGGTCAAATTTATTGAAGTAGATATCACCCGCGTCATTTCTTGCATCCTGCCAGACAACTAAAATTTCACTGCCAACCAGAGCAATGTCAGGGAAAGTTTGATTGGCAGTGCCGCTATCGGAGTTTACCTTTTTGTTTCCCCAGATTAAGTTGCCATTACTGTCAAATTTTGACAGGTAAATATCATTGTTGCCGCTGGAGTCATCATACCAGGCAATATAAATATTACTGCTGCTGTCAAGCGCTAGTTGCGGCCAGAGCTGCTTGCCGTTGTTGGTAGTAACAACAATATCGTTTGACCATTGCGGCGTTCCGCTTAGATTGTTTTTCTGCATAAAAAGTTGGGGGTAGGCTCCGTTGCGGCCATCCATCCAAGCGGAATAAAAATAATTTCCATCAGTAACAATTGAAGCTCCGGCTTGAATAGCGGTATCAGCGGTGTTATTTATTTTCCAGCTTTGCGGTGATGATGATTGGGAGTAAGTATTAACAGTAATTGAGCTGACCTTGTCGATAGAGAAGCTGACTTCAGTGAGTTGGTTTTCCAGCACAGTTACTGGTCCGCGCACTGGATTGGTGTAAGAGGCGTAAGGTTGGTAAGTTTTATCAGTGCTATAGCCGGTTTTGGTAACTGTAATCATATATTGGGTGCTAGTTGGAGCTCCCGGCAGGATAATCTCACCGTCGGTATTAGTAAGAAGGGTAGTATTGATAGTGGGGCTAGTACTGGCATTGGTTATGTTGACATTTGCTTGGGAAACAGCCAGCCCATTTGAATCAAATACTTTTACTTTGAGAGTTCCGCCGCCAACTGAAGTCTCAATACCCTTGGGAGAGACATCAGTTATGGCAAAAATACTGTCTTTGCCCCATGGGGTGTCCCAAGACACTTTTACTTTTACCCGTTTGTAGTCAGTGTTAAGCAAATCTTGAGCTGAATCACTGTCCGGGTAGGGCTGTTTTATTATGTAAAATTCATCCAGAGATCCTCTGATAAGGTTGTAGTTTGTACTGCTGTCATTTCCCAGGTATAAAGTTTGGCAGTTAGTGGGAGCGTCAATAGTGGTGCTGGCTGATGATATTACTGATTGGCGATTGACAAATACTTCTACTTTATTATTGGCCGCATCAAAAGCAAATTCAATCAGGTACCACCAGTCTTTATCCCAGCTTAATTTGGCTGAGTCAAGAGTGACGTTATTTGGCGATTTGCCATACTCCAATCTAATTTTTCTCTTATTGATAGTTTTGGGAAAGCTTAGACGAAAAGATCCGTTGCAGCCATCAGCGTTGAAAAATACCCGATCTTCTGAATAATTGGTCTCGGTTGGTTTGTACCAAAAGCCAATCCTGCCTTTGGCCGGGTCCAAATTGCCTGAGATTGGCAGGGAGATATAATTGTAGTCATAAAAGCCGGTTACTTCTACAGCTTTGTTTTTAACTCCGGTTACTTGGTTGACAGTCCCGCCCAAAGTAATAGAACCAGAGCCAATTTGAGGGTTTTGCGGCGAGGTGTTGCTGTCCATATTCCAATAGTAAGTGGCATTGGGATTGGTTGAATAATAAGGGTTGGGATTGCTGTATCCCCAAATTTCATAAGGATGGGCGTTGTTGAGAATGTATAACTCGTCAATAACACCTTCCGCTTGACCTGATAGATCGCCGCGAGAACCAATCCACATAGTATTGCTAGGGTCAAGTGTTGGAGGAGTGAAGTTATCATCTTCTAAGTCCAGAGGAACGCCGTCGCGCCAAATTTGCAGATATCCCAAATCCCTCTTCCAGGCTGCTTCTAAAAAATACCATTGACCAGGAACCCAAGTTAATGGCGAGCTTTTAGCAGATTCATCTCCGACTGTCAGTTGCAATTTTCTCCCGGATTTTATTCTAAATTGGAAATAACCAGATGTGGTCCAGCATTTAATAAAATAACTGCCGCTTGGATCGGAGGTGTCGGGCTTAAACCAGATGCCGATACGGCCTTCATTAAGATTAATATCTTGGCAGGAGGCGGTAATACGGTCGCTCGATCCCAACCTAATGCCATTATTTTGATAGCCAGTAACTACTTGCGTCCCTTCAAAATTTATAGTGCCAGAACCTACATCTGGTGATTGCCCGCTGGTGTTGCTTTCCATACCCCAATAATAGACCACCTCGCTATTAGTTGATTTGTAAATAGAATTGTTGCCGCCAGTTGTGGTAATCAATCCGTCAAAAGGATCGTCAATATAAACTACACTCGTAGTAATAGTATAAGTTACTCCGTTTTTAGTGATGGTTTCGGTTGAGGTTACATTGCCTGGCGGCACGCCGCCAATAGTGCCAATATCTTGATAAGGCAAGTTACGGATAGTTTCAATTTTATGGTTGGCAATTGACAGGGCCGTGATTTTGAATTTTTCCATAGCAGTTAAACGCAGATATGAGTTGATTAGCCGTGAGATGCCAATTACCACAATCACTAAAATACCCAAAGTAACAACAACTTCCATCAAAGTAAAACCCTTGGTTGAAGTTGATATTAGTTGTTGTTTTGGTTTGTTCATATGCGTATTTAGTAATTTTATATGGTAGTTTTAGAATTGTTGGGTTAATGAATACATTGGCATAATAACAGCTACAGCGATACTTCCTACGCCCAAACCAAGCATAAGCATCAAGATAGGTTCAAGGGTTGAGGTTAAGGTGCTCATAGTTTGGTCAACTTCTTCTTCATAAAAGATAGCTAGCTGCTCCAAAATTTCATCCAGTGATCCAGTTTCCTCGCCAACGGCTATCATGTGGGTGACAATAGGCGGAAAAAGTTTTGGATATTTTGACAGGGTGGTGTAAATGTTAACCCCTTTTTTTAGCTCTTCGGCAGCAGAGAATACCACATCCTTGTAGGATGAATTGCCCAAAACTCGCCCAGTAATAGTAAAGGTTTCAGTAATAGGGATGTCAGTTTTAAGCAGGGAGCTAATAGTGCGGGAGAAGCGGGCTAAATTTACTTTTTTGAGAATAGTAGATATAATCGGAAGTTTTAACAGAAAAGCGTGCCAAATTTTTTTGCCTTTTTTGCTTTTGATAAATTTGACAAAAGAAAAGATAATTATTACCGCTACCAGGCCAACCATTAGGCCATTGTTGACCACAAAATCAGAAATAGCAATTAAAATTTTAGTGGGTAGCGGCAACTCAGCGTCTACTTCTTTAAAAATGGATGTTATTTGGGGGATAACAAAGACAAACATTAAAATCATAATAACAATCATTGCCACCACTACAATGGTTGGGTAAACCATTGCCCCCTTTACTTTTGATTTCAAGTGGTGGTCTTTTTTCATTTGAATAGTTAGCTGATTTAGGACCTGTTCAAGTTGTCCGCTAGCTTCGCCAGTTTTTATCATATTGATATAAAGTTCACCAAAATCCTTCTTGTATGGCTCCAGACTATCAGCCAGTGCCACCCCGCGGTCTACTTTTTGGTAGACATCGCTCAATATTTGTTTGAGGCGGGCGTTGGTGGTTTGTTCTTCTAGCGTTTTGAGGGCGTCGGAGATGGAAATGCCAGCCCTGATCATAACCATCAAGTTTTGGGTAAAAAATATTTTTTCAGAAACAGGTACAGATGATAGCGCAACTACTTTTTGGTTGAGCACTTCCAATTTTTCTTTAAAAGTTTTTGGCGCATTATCTTTGTCAACCTTGCTATCGGCAGCAAAGTTTGATTTTTTTTCAAAATTGTTGTCAGGAGAAATCTCCGTAGTTGTATTTGCCATATTATTCTTTTGTTACTCTTAATACTTCTTCAATGGTAGTAATACCATTTTTAGCTTTGATGAAGCCATCTTCAATTAAGGTTAGCATACCTTCGGCAATGGCTTGGTCCAGCAATTCTTTGCTACTAGCTTTTTTCATAATTAATTTTTGGATTTCTGGTGATATTTCCAAAACTTCATAAATGCCAATTCTTCCTTTATAGCCGCTATTGTTGCAGCGCTTACACCCTTTGCCTCGGTAAAAAAGGAGCTCTCCCAGCTTTACTTCAGAGGAAGCAATGACTTTTTCTTTTTTGAGGGTGGTTAAAATAGAGGGGATGTTGTATCTCATTTCCAGCTCTTTGACAGTATCACTGGATAGGTTGTAAGAGTAAATGCAGTCAGTGCATATTTTTCTGACCAGACGTTGGGCAATGATAAGGTTGGTAGTTGATGCTATCAAAAAGCTGGCAATTCCCATATCTTGCAAACGCGGCAAAGTAGAAACAGCATCGTTGGTATGGAGGGTTGAGAGCACTAAGTGCCCAGTCATAGCTGCATGAACAGCAATTTCAGCTGTTTCCAGATCGCGGATTTCTCCTACCATAATAATATCAGGATCTTGGCGCAAGAGTGCCCTTAGTCCGGAGGCAAAAGTAAAGCCGACCTTGGGGTTTATTTGCGATTGGTTTATTCTGGGCATACGGTACTCAACCGGATCTTCAACAGTGGCTATATTCACTTCAGGGGTATTTAATATATTTAAAATAGTATACAAAGTTGTGGTTTTACCTGAACCGGTCGGGCCAGTAACCAAAATCATTCCGTGCGGTTTGGTGATGTTGCTTTTGACTAAATTGAGAGATTTTTTTTGGAATCCTAGTTGTTCTAAGGTTAGTATTTGGTTTGACTCGTTGAGGAGGCGCATTACTATTTTTTCCCCGTCAAAAACAGGCATAATTGACACACGGAAGGCTACTTTATAATTTTCATTTTGGATTTTAAAACGCCCATCTTGCGGCAGGCGGTGTTCATCCAGCTTTAGGTTGGCTAGTATTTTTATGCGAGCAACAATTCCAGCTTGGGCATTTTTGGGTAAAGTCATAACATCACGTAAAATGCCGTCAATTCTATAGCGAACTAAAATTTCTTTTTCAGTTGGTTCAATATGGATATCAGATGCATTTTCATAAATGGCGTATTCCAGCAAAGTGTCTACAATTCTTACCACAGGCAAGTCTTCAGCTAATTCTTTTAAGTTTTGGTCTGATTTTTCTTCCGCTTTGCCTTCAGTCAGGTCAGCAAATTCAGCCTTTAGACTTTTATGGTATTGTTTAAGGGCTTCTTGCAGGGCTTTGGGATAGGTGACATGAACTTCAATTTCATGGCCTGTTTTTTTCTTGATAAATTCAATCGTCTCAATATCAGTTGGGTTGAGCATTGCCACTTTAAGGATGTTGTCAGTAGAGTCAAAAGCAACAACCTCTCTGGCTTGGGCAATTGGTTCAGGAATTAAAAATAAAATATCCTTTCTGATAATTTGCCCTTTGAGATCAACAAATGGCACTGAATAAAATTTAGCAATATTTTCGTATAAATCTTCCTCTGTCAAAATCTTTTTTTCTAGCAGGATTCGCCATAGGGGCTTCTTTGCAGTTTTGGCTTGTTTTTGCAATTCAGCTAAAGTATCGTTATCAACGATTTTGTGTTTTGTTATTAATTTGGCTAATTGCGAATCTGAAATCATAACAGCAGAATTTTGTTTTTATATAAATATTATACCATAAA
>WFTD01000038.1 GCA_015485755.1 Patescibacteria group bacterium
ATACTTCTTTGTACAACTTCTTTTTATTGACTATCCTTAGAGAATAATAGGAAGCAAAAGTTATCAGACCGGCAATAACAAATGAACCCGCAAATGAAACAACAAGAGCAAACGCAATAACAAAAATAAAAGATAAGATATTAGTATAAATACACTGCCAAACGCCAACTTTTCGCGCCTTAATTACAAACTCGCCATTTTTATAAACAATACCATCAGAAGCAAAACAGGTTCTCTTAATCTTGGTCTTATAAAACAGGGGGGTTTTCAGCCCCAGTAATTCAGAATAAATATACAATTTTCCTCCTGTAACATAATCTTCTGTGGTTGTATATTCTCCTGGAAACCACTTCCATATGCTCAAATTGGCGCTGGAAAATAAATTTTGGTTCAAATTCCGCCAATTAATTTCGCTTAAATCTTTGGGCAGCTTCTCACCCTCTGGTATGAAAGGAAGTTTTTCCACCAAAAAGCTATCTGCCGCATCAAACTCAACTGGAATTTCAACACCTTCTTTTGACAAAAGTTTATCAGTTGATTCTTTGACCCATGAATAGTAAAGCGCCATAAACAAGACAAATCCCGCCACAAACAAAGAAAAAAGAATACTGTCAAAAAAATACTGAACATCAAAAAAATTCACTTTTCTACCCATTTCATTTCCTCCTTTTTGTTTTGACAATGAGCTAATTGAGTTAATTTACCACACCAATCAATCTTGTCAATAAAAATCCGCCAATTTTTCCCCCAACAAAAAAGCTTCTCCTCCTCTTTTAAAGGTGTTATGGGCAAAAAGTATGATGCTCTCTTTAGGTGATTTTACCGCTTCCCTACCATCAAAACCAATAAGTTGGCCGGTTTTTATAATTTCAAAATCTGCAAATTGTTTTGTTAAAATAAAACTATCAGTTCTAGTTAAATACCTCATATACATCTGAAAATATTTCTGCTTATTCTGCTTTAATTCTAATTTTAAATGCCCTTGAGCTGATAAAAATGATAAAATTCCTTTTTTAGCAACTTCAACTGATTGGTCATTGCCAAGATAACCGCACTCAAGGCAAATTCCTATTTTATTATGCTTGTTCATGTAATAATCAGTCCCGCCTGGCTCTATCTCATCAAAACCAAAAGTTACATTTTCAGCAGGCAAATATTTGACTATATCAAGCGCATTTCTTTCGCAAATGATAAAAGGGGTTGAATCGGGAACTGAACTTGCATGCACATCAAGCAAAACATCTGCCTTGTTTAAAAATTCTTTCAAAAACTGGGCTCGCTTATATTCATAACTATTTTTTTCTAGCGAAGATAAATATTCATCATCCACAAACATTCTATTTAAATTCGCCTCAATATAACGCTTATTTTCCTGAATTGCTTTGGGATTGCCATAAATAAACATCACCTCCCCCCTCTCAATTTGTAAATTTGGCAAAATTTTATCCAAGGCCCTAATACCGCACACTTCATTGCCATGAACGCCTACCATAACCATACTTACAGGCCCTGGCGTTTTCCCCTTTATAATTTTGGGATACTCCAACATATAAATATTTACAGCCAAAATCAAACTGCCTGACAATTTTTTTAATTAAAAAAACCAAAAATATTATCACGAAGTTTCTTTAGTTCTTTGGCTGACTTGGTGAGATTGTCTATAACGCTTCTATCTGCCAAAGAAAAAGCCTGCAACCACCAAGGGGCATTGTACTCAACATCAACCTCACATTCACTTGTTCCATCGCAATCATCATCTACTTCCAATACGGCCGGGACTGTTTTATCAAAAATACCCAAAAATTTTAATGGCTGCCTGTATTCTATTTTAATCTTGCCTTTTGATTTTTGAGATGGTGATTCAATTTTTATCTTTTCAATTACTGGATTGGCAATTGCCATTTGGGCCATCTGTAAACCCAATATATCCATATCAAGCTTGTCTTGATTTTCATTTAATATCTGCTGAATCTGTTCTTTGGTATTATCAGCTGCCCACCTCAATGATCGCGCATCTACCTCCAGATTCAACATTGACATTCCAACTCCATTTTCTCCATCTTTATCTACCTCCAAATAAACCCCAGGTAAAAATAAAGGGGCTTTTCTGCCTTCTACAGCAATAGCCATACCCAAGGGCAAAGATGAATAATCATCTTCTTTTTCTGACAAAACTCCCCACACAATTTGATCCCTCATCTTTTCCTTTTGAGATTTTTTTGTGTTTTTATCCTTCTTATCAGAAACACTTTCAAAAATATTATCTTTATCTTCTCCTTCCCAGTCTATATCAAAGAACATGCTAGAGCCGACTTCAAATGCCCTGGCTCTTATAAACATATTTTGTTCATCCTTATCTCTTTCCTTTGCCTTCTCTTTTATCTCGCTCAAATCATCTTTATCTTCTTTATAAGAACTGTCACTATCATCCATCATATCTTCTTCTGTATCATTATCATCTTGTTCTTCAAAACTATCCTCTTTTTTATTCTCGTCTAATTTTTTTGGTATCATTTTTAGAGCATCTTCCTCCTCTACCTCTTCCTCGTCAACATCCTCTTCTTCATCATAATCATTAGCATTGTTCATTATATCTTCCATGCTTCCCCTGGCTGGAACGGCCTTTACCCTTTGAATTGTTATCTGAGCAAAAACATGATTACTACCACTGCCAAAAACAAATAAAAACAATAACACGGCGGTGAAATAAGTAATTTTTTTTCTTTGTAACATCATAAGCTATGATTAATTCTTATGATTATATTTTATCAATAATAAAATCTTTGTCTAACAAAAAGACATTTTATGTC
>WFTD01000039.1 GCA_015485755.1 Patescibacteria group bacterium
GCGTATATTGTCTATTTCAATCCCGCATTCCTCCTTTACTTCTCTTTTAGCGCAATCTGCAAATGATTCCATATATTCCAAATGTCCGCCGGGAAATGAATACTCACCCTCGCCATGTGACCCTTTTCTTTTGCCAAGTAAAACCTTTCCCTCCCTGAGGATCATCACACCGACACCTACTTTTGGTCTATTTTCTTGCATGCTTTTTACTTTTTTAACATTTTTTAAATTTACATTGCTTCCACAATGAATAATAACTTTCCTTTATTAAATCGTGATCTTTTACCCCAAATGCTTTAAACAAATCTATTTTCTCTCGAGTACTAGCAGGATAAAACTCAACAAATTCACCTAACCCTTCAATATTGTCTAACACCACCGTAGACTTACACCATTTATAATGTTTTCGTCTTTTGTGCATTACTTGTTCACTGTGATCAAATAATTGCACTAATTCTTGACCTGCCCTCTTCTCATTAATATCCGCTATAAATATTAACTTAAACCCACCTCTTTCATGTACCAAATGTATAAATTTTAGCTGTCCATCTATCCTAGCTAACTTATAAATATTCTTACCATCATCAACAATATAAAAATCCTCCAGCAACTCTTCCTTTATAAATTCTACTCTTAACTTATTGAGGATTAACTTTGCCTTGCTATGATTATACTTTATCTTGAACTCTTGTATTTTATCTTCCATGGCATTTCTTAAACTTTTTGCCGCTGCCGCAAGGGCAAGGGTCATTGCGGCCTACTTTTTGCCCTTGGTATCTTTTACGATCATCAGTAGCAACAGCAGTACTGCCCCCTTCTCCTTTCTCCATTGTTTTGGCCGGAGCAGAAAACCTCACTCCTTGGCGCTGCAAAGGAGATCTGATAGCCATATCTTGAGCTTCGGCAATCTTAAAGATAGAATAAACAACTTGATTTTGAATAGCATCAAGCAATTGATTGAAAAGCTGGTAAGCCTCTTTCCTGTACTCTACTAACGGATCGCGTTGGCCATATCCTCGCAGTCCAATTCCCTGCCGAATGCGGTCTAAAGTATCAATATGAGCCACCCAGAGGTTGTCAATTGCCCGCAAATAAACTGCTTTTTCAATCATCCGCATAGCTTGAGGATTCTCTCCCAAAGGACCAGACAAAATTTTCTCTTCCAAAGCATCATAGGCTTGGTGGGCTTTATTTGTTAAAAAGTCTATCATCTTTGACCTTATTTCAGCTAATGATTCTCTGTCATCACCCCCCTGATTGACAATCCTTTGCAGCTCTTCCAATAAATCCTCGTTGGTGGTAAATATTGTTTTAACAGTTTCAACAATCTCCTCTAAATTAAATTTATCCTTTTCTTCCAGAGCTGTATGAAAAGATACTACCTGTTCTATTTCATTGGCAATCATCTCTAAAATCATTTTTCTAATCTTTGCTTGCTCCTTGGGGATGTTTTCTTTTATGTCAGTATCAGCCGCCTCCAAAACTTCCCGTCTTTGTTTGTAAATAACTTCCCGATGTTTATTAATAACATCATCATATTCAACTAAATGTTTGCGGATATCAAAATTATGGGCTTCAATTTTTTTCTGAGCGGCCTCAATTGATTTGGAAATAAGCCTATTTTCAATTGGCATATCCTCCGGTACTTTCAAGGTTGCCATAATTCGCTTCATGCGCTCTGAACCAAAAACGCGCATCAAATCATCCTCCATGGAAATATAAAATTGGGTTGAACCAGGATCACCTTGACGACCAGCCCGCCCTCTGAGCTGATTGTCAATTCGCCTTGATTCATGCCTCTCTGTACCAATTACATGCAGCCCTCCCGCCTGAACAACTTTATTGTACAACTCTTCATTAAATGGTTGACCGCCCAAAATAATATCCACACCGCGGCCAGCCATATTAGTTGCCACTGTAACCGCACCAGGCCGGCCAGCTTGAGCAATAATTTCTGCCTCCCGAGCGTGATTTTTAGCATTCAATACTTCATGTTTGATCCCGGCCCTATTTAAAAGTTCATGCAATAGTTCGTTTTTCTCAATTGAAACAGTGCCAATCAACACTGGCTGACCTTTGGCTACCCGCCTTTTCACTTCTTTGATCAAAGCCGTAAACTTCCCTTTCTCAGTACGATAGATAGAATCTTCCAAATCAATACGGCGAATTGGCTTGTTGGTAGGAATAACTGTTACTTCAAGTCCGTAAATTTTATAAAACTCTTCTGCCTCAGTATAAGCAGTGCCAGTCATACCAGCCAATTTCTCATACATCCGAAATAAATTTTGAAAAGTTATTGAAGCCAAAGTCTGGGATTCTCTCTGCACTTTGACCCCTTCCTTAGCTTCAATTGCCTGATGCAGACCCTCGCTGTATCTGCGGCCATGCATCAACCGCCCAGTAAACTCATCTACAATAATCACCTCTCCGTCTTTGACAATATAATCTTTATCCCGATGAAAAAGAGCTTTAGCTTTCAAAGCATTCTCAATATGATAAACCAAATCCAGTCCTTGAACTGTATAAATATTTTTAGTCCCAAGCATTTTTTCAACCTTGCTAATCCCAGCATCAGTCAAGGTTACCGCTCTCATTTTCTCATCTACATTGTAATCCTCCCCTTCTTTTAATTGCCTAGCGATTTGGGCGAATTTATAATACATTTCCTCTGATTCTTCCGCTGGCGCTGAAATAATAAGAGGTGTACGCGCCTCGTCAATCAAGATTGAATCAATCTCGTCAACAATAGCATAATGAAGTCCCCGTTGAACCAATTGGCTGGTCTCAATTACCATATTATCGCGCAAATAGTCAAAACCAAACTCATTATTGGTGCCATAAGTAATATCAGCCGCATAAGCCTCCCGGCGGCTGCAGGGACGCAAAAAATCCATATCTACTGTTACATAGTTATCGTTTTCATCTTTTTCTGCTGTCTGAGTTGGATCGTACAAATACGATACTCCTTGCTGCTGAATACAGCCAACTGACAAACCCAAAAAATGATAAATTCTCCCCATCCATACTGCATCACGCCTAGCCAGATAATCATTAACTGTCACCAAATGAGCTCCCTTGCCTGTCAAAGCGTTCAAATACAAAGGCAAGGTCGCCACCAAAGTCTTACCTTCACCTGTTTTCATTTCAGCAATCTGTCCCCGATGCATTACAATACCGCCAAGCAACTGGACATCATAATGGCGCATGCCAGTAGTGCGGCGAGAAGCCTCTCTTACTACTGCAAAAGCTTCTGGAAGTATATCATCCAGCGTTTCTCCCTTGGCCAATCTTTGCTTAAATTCGTCTGTTTTTGCCCGAAGTTGTTCATCAGATAACTCTTTGATACTGTCTTCTAGTTTATTTATCTGGTCAACAACAGGTTGGAGTGACTTTAAGTATTTCTCATTGGGATCGCCAAAAATTTTATGTAATAATTTCATTTTTCTATTAACTTTAATAAAAATATGCAAACCTTATTATACCACCGCCACCCTCAAAAAACAAGGTGCTAACCATCAACTTTATAATTATTTAAAAATTCAAAAATATCACTATACACCATTTTCAAATCTGCCAACTCCTTTTTAAGGCCGTCAATTATCTCCTTTACAAAATCATCTCCATAAAGCATTTTATATTCATCCAAAAAAGTCCTTATTTTTTCTACTTTAGTTTCATTAAAATTTGAATCAAGCGGAACTAGCTCTATTTTATCAGTAATTATGCCAAATAATTCCTGGATTTTACTGCTAATAGGATCTTCCTCCCAGGGATTGGCCATATCAAACCGATTCATAATAAAAAAGTTAATAATAATTTTTTACGGCTTTAATATAAGCGCAATAATCACACTCGGGGCTGCTCGGTGGAATCTCATCTGAATTCAAACATTTAAATGCTTCCAAAATAGTATTCTCCACCCAACTATCATCACCTTCATAAGGTATAAGAGTGACATCAAATTCAAGCTTAGCATCAAAAGCTTCTTTGTCAGTGATGCCATTGCAGTAAACAAAATAACCAGTCCTAGACACAAGATAACCATTTTGCCGCAAAAGCCACTGATAAATCTCCATCTGCCGCTTATAACTGTCTTGCCAGCCTTTATTCAAAGACTCTATCTTTTCATTTTTGCTGGTTGATTTATAATCAACCACAATAAACTCACCTTGAGAGTTTATCCAAAGGTCATCAATTGCACCGGTGATAATAAGATTGGTGGGCTGATGATGGTACTGGATACCCTTGAAATTTTCCCGCCACTCATCCAATAGTTCATGATCTACTGGCACTGCATCAATCCCGTACTGCTCTATCAAAGGATGAGCCTTATTCTTTGCTCGATGGATATCAAACTCTTTTTTGAGCAGTGCATCTACCGCGCTGTTTAAAGCAAAAGGATAACCTGGCGGACGGCCCACTCCTAAGCGGCGGTCAATATAAAAACAGCGCGGACACTCCATAAACAGCTCCAATTTAGAACGGCTCAATTTGAATGGCTGTTTGGATCCTGGTTGATAAAGGTTGCGAGTCCTTTGGGCGTTGTAGTATTGGGTCATAAACTTTGTTATAAAATTATTGGTAATTAATAATATTATTTTTCAATTCAACAAAATCAGGCATACGGAAATGTCCCCTGTCAGCAAAAATTATTTTCCTTGCTTCAGGAAGCTTAGCTGTTACTATCTCCAAATCAGAAAATGGCACAACTGGATCATCTTTTGAGTGATAAAGAAAAATATTCCTCACCTGACCTGTAATATTGCTCAAATCCTCAGGCAAAACAAAATCACCTAATGGCTCATTGGTCTCTGTGATTGCCGCTGCCACCAAATGCAACTGGGAAATTTTTACAGGAAAATTATTTTCAGCCAAATATTTAAGCCAAAAAGTTCCTCCCAATGAATGCCCAATCAAAATAATGTCATCAGATAAAAAAGGGAAAAACTTCTCCAGCCAAATCACCCACTCCAAATATTTAGCGTTTCTTTTGCAAGGCATTGATGGCTTAATGATCTCAAATCTATCTGCTAATGACTCTTCCAATTCTCTCTTCCAATCCTCAAAACGTAAATCAACCAGACTTTCTATTTTATATTGGCGCAAATAATTTAAATAATCACCATAACTATCAAAAACCGTCCCGCCGTGAATAATTAGAATTTGTTTTTTGTCTGGCATATTATTAGTATAAAGGCTAATGCCAAAAAAGCCAATATTAAAAAAGGGCTTAAACAAGCCCTTATTTATTGTGTCTGTATATTAAATATGATTTGTTACTTTTGATAATCAAAAATACTTGCTTATCTTTCAGAAAATCTGCTAAATCATCATTATAATATACTTCTTTGTACAACTTCTTTTTATTGACTATCCTTAGAGAATAATAG
>WFTD01000040.1 GCA_015485755.1 Patescibacteria group bacterium
AATGGGTTGAGGGGCCTCCTGGAGCAGCTGCTGCTTGCGGCGGTTTTTTTATTAAAATATTTTTCTCTAGTTTAAAATCTCCGGAGTAATCTCCGGAGATAACTCTAAGATCTAGAATATAGAATTTAGTAGTTAGTAGCTAGTAGAGAGTAGAAATATAGAAGTAGTAATTGTCATTCCCCGCGTCCGCGGGATATCCGGAATCTATTTTGTTTTTTTGTTTTTGTTTCTGGATGCCGCGTCATCCCGTTATACAACAGGATAAAAGTGCGGCATGACAAGGGAGTGGTGGATACCTACTCTAAGACTGGCATAACAAGAAAATGGAATAACAATAAATAATACAAATCCCGGATATTGCAGCTTTGTCCTGACTCCATCAGAAATAACAATTACTTACTACTACCTACCAACCACTTACAACTCAAACCCCTCTCCCATCTGCGGGATCTCTACCTTAAAGCCTCTATCCAATGATAACAATTCTTCCTTTAATGCCTGGGCTTGGTTATCTTCACCATGCACTAAAAATATCTTCTGCAAATTATCACCACAATTTTGGGCATAATCAAGCAAAGCAGGCTGGTCAGCATGAGCTGATAAAGAATTAAGCACGATCACCTGCGCTCTTAGCTTGTGCTTTTCACCAAAGATCTCAATCTCAGGCTTTTGCTCCACAATCTCTCTGCCCAAAGTGCCGCGCGCCATATAACCTGTGATAAAAATCATATTATTACGATCATCTATGCTGTGTTTTAGGTGATGCTTAACTCTTCCCCCCTCGCACATGCCAGCTGAGGCAATAATCATCATTGGCCCTTTTTGTTTGTTTAAAGCTTTGGATTCAGAAATAGAATGAATATACTCCAAATTTCTAAAGCCAAAAGGATCATCATTTCTGCCAAAAGTGGCAAAAGTCTCCTGATCAAAACAATCAGGGTGCCTTCTAAAAACTTCAGTAATGTCAACTGCCAAAGGTGAATCAACATAAATGGGGAAACGTGGTATTTCTTTATTGTCAATCATCTCATGCAACAAATAAATAAGCTCTTGGGTTCGCTCCAAAGCAAAAGAAGGAACAATTATTTTTGCCTTGCGAGCAAAGGCTTCTTTTACATACTTTTTTAAAACTCGCCTTGCCTCAGCAAAACTCTCATGCTTAGATCCACCGTAAGTAGACTCAGATATCAAAATATCCAAATCAACCATATACTCAGGATCACGAATAATAGGAGTGTTTTTTCTACCTAAATCACCTGTAAATCCCAATTTTATATTCCTCCCCTCTGCTATTAAACTAAGTTCAACTACTGCCGATCCCAAAATGTGGCCAGCATCGCGAAAATAACCACTCACCCCTTCAACAACTGAAAATGTTTTATGATAAGGAACCTCGTCAAATAACTGCAATACCCCCTTGACATCATCTTCGTTATACAAAGGAGGTAGGGGCTCCCTTCCTTCAAGCTCAGCATAAAAAGATCTATCCTGCTGTTGGATTTTAGCGCTATCAAGCATAATCAGTTCTGCCACATCTCTAGTAGCTGAGGTGGAAAATATTTTACCCCGAAAGCCCTCACGATAAAGTAAAGGCAAGCTTCCGCAATGATCTAAATGAGCGTGTGAAAGAACTACTGCGTCAATCTCAGTTGGATTGAAACCAAAAAAACGATTTTTTTTCTCTGCTTCAGAAAATTTCCCTTGAAACATACCACAATCAAGCAAAACCTTTTTTTCTCCTACCTCCAATAAATGTTTGGAGCCTGTCACTTCGCCAGCCGCTCCATAAAAAGTAATATTCATAAAATAATTATCAATATTTAAATTTAAAATTATTACTTGATTTTAATAAAGGCCAAGCCAAAATTACTCCTATCACTATCAAAATGCCATTAACTACAAATATTATATCAACTCCAAGCTGTTTTACCAAAAAAGAACTAACCAAAAAACTAGCCAACGCCCCAATCTTGGCCAATGAATAATAACTAGTCAAAACCTGGGCTTCAATCTTTTTTTGCTCCCCCACCTCAGACATTAAACTCCAAGCTGACACATTCCAAATGCTAGTGCCTATGCCCTGCACAAACAACAACAGCAAAAGAAAATAATAAGAAGAGGAAATAGAAATTAAAGATAATGATATAGCAACAAGCAAAGTGCCAATAACGACCATTCTATCATACCCCCATTTATCACTTAAACGACCAAACAACCCTTGGGCTAAATGAACTATCCCATAAACAAACATAGCCGTGCCAATAGCCTGATAAGTCATACCCATTTCACTAATAATAATAATGGGCAAAAAAACTTTCATGGCTGGATTGGTAGCATGCATAACCATACCCATAACAGCCATTCCTCTCAATTTACGTTCTTTTAAAAATATTTTAATCTCTTCAAGCCAGGAAAGTTCTGACAATTTTATTTTATACTTTTTGACCTCACTAAATTCTCCCTGCCAAACATAAAATAACAGCCCTATTAAGATAGCTATTGCCACTAAAAAGGGGAACCTAACAAAGAAAAAATCAGCTAAAAATGCTCCTAGCAACGGTCCGACCAATTCACCAATATATCCCCAGCTTAAATAAGCGCCTGTTTTACTTCCCCGTTTTTTATTGTCTTGAATTCCATCCTCAATCTTGGCTAAAATAAGCAAAGATACCAGTGAAGCGGCCAGAGCATCAAACAATCTGGCCCCAACTACCAGATACCAATTAACAGGGAACAAATAAAGGGCTAAAGCCACGATCTCAAGCCAAATACCCAGCCAAATAACTAATCTTTTGTTTAAAGAATCAGCCACGCGGCCAAACAAAGGCAAAAAAATTATATTAACAAAAGGAAAAACAGAAAACATCAAAGAAACCTGCCAAGCAGAAAATCCTAAACTTTTGATATAAGGAGAAAGGATTGAGCCAACCAGGGCCAGGCTGAATGAAAAAAATAAATTAATTTCTGTAAATTTCTTGTAGCTATTTGTCATTATTTGTGCTATACTAAATTTAGTTCTTTTATCCCAATAAAAACTAAAGGAGGGTAGATGGCAGTAGTTAGGAATAAATATAGGATTAATATCAATGCCATTTGGACTAGGTGGTTTAAAAAATTCCACCTATCCTACAGAAAAACATAAAATTAACATTCAGCGCCTGCGGGTGCTGATTTTTTTAATAATGGTAAGGGATTCCTTTTACAATAGTTATTGCCCTATACAGTTGCTCCAATACTAGTAAACGCGCTAACTCATGGGTAAAAGTCAAAGGAGAAAGAGACCAAAGATAATCAGATCTCTGCTTTACTTCAGCTGACAAACCAAAAGTCCCGCCTGTCACCATTACAACTTTTCTTCCCTGGTCAAAAATTTGTCCTATTTTGCCAGCTAATTCAACTGAAGATAGCTGCTTTCCTTTCTCATCCCAGACAATCAACAAATCATCCTTTCCTACTTTTGCCAAAATTTCTCTGCCTTCTTTCTCTTTTATCTTTTCTTGATTTTGCCCTTTAAGTTCTGACCAACTTTTTACTACTACATAATCAATTTGACAAAAAGGAAGCAGTCTTTGTAAATAAAACTGCTCCCCCGCTCTGATAAAATCTTTTTTAGTTTTACCAACAACTATAAATCTTATTTTCATCTCAATTAAACAAATTTGTCCATTATATCATTTATATTAACTGACAGCGGCCTCTTTACTAATGGCTTTTTCTCCAGAGCTAAAAAATTTTGATGATAAGGAGGTTTGGCTGTGTCTTGATAAAAAATACCAATAGGAATCTTATCTTCTCTTTCCCATTGCCAAGCAAGTTCCAAAGCGGCTGACTTATCTCGCCTGTCATGATAAGACAACTTATAAATCCTTTCTCTAAAATAACTATGGGTATTAAACTTATTGTAAGTAAAACAAGGTTGCAATATATCAACAAAAGCAAAACCAGGATGATGAATAGCCGCTTTCATTATCTCTGCTAAATGGTCAATCTCTCCAGTAAATCCCCGGGCAACAAAAGTAGCTCCAGCTACCAATGCCAGTGCCACTGGATTTACAGGTTCATCTGCCAGTGGAAATGGATTTGATTTTGACTTTTGCCCCTTCATGGTAGTGGGGGAATGCTGACCAGTGGTCAGACCATAAACCTGATTGTCATGAACAAAATAAGCTAAATCATGATTAGCTCTGCAAGCGTGAAGGAAATGATTGCCACCTTCTCCATAAGCATCACCATCGCCAGCCATTACCAATACTTTTAAATCATGGTTAGCCAACTTTAAGCCTTCAGCTACTGGCAAAGCCCGTCCGTGCAAACCATGGAAAGCATTTATCTTGGTAAAATTAAAACCATTGCCGCTACAACCAATACCATAAACAGCAAATAATTTATGGCGCGGAACGCCGCATTCAGCCAAGGCTTTGCGCAAAGCTCCCCACAGGCCATAATTGCCGCACCCTGGGCACCATGTTGGATCATAAGTTGTTTTTAAATTGTCAGCTTGCTTATTTGGTTTTTTTGGCATACTTATATGTGTTTATCTAAATCTTTTATTTATCTCTTGAATCAATTCACTAGGATAAAATGGCCGACCGTCATAACGCAGAATCTTGTCCTTTATCTCAATACCAGTCCCTGCGCGTAATAATCTAGTGAATTGACCAGTGGAATTATTCTCAACCATTACTAACTTTTTGGCCCTTTGCAAAAGAGTGAGGGTGTTTTTTGGCAAAGGCTCAACACAATTAAAATGGACAAAATTAACTTTTTTCTTGAATCCCCCCATAGCCAAAGCGTCAATAATAGGTCCCTTCACACTCCCCCAACCAACCAAGGTAATATCAGCCTGCCTAGGTCCATAAAGTTTAGCTGGCGGCAAATAAGGCTTGACAACATTTATCTTGCGAGCGCGTTTATCAACTTGAGCTATTCTATTTTCCGCCGACTCTTCAGAAAACCCCATTTCATCATGTTCGTCAGAATTAATAAACATAACCGGCCCCTTCTGACCTGGCAAAGCCCGTGGAGATACGCCGTCCTTAGTGACTTTGTAACGCCTGTATTTTTCACCAAGCTGAGCAGCGGCTTTGTCTGATAAAATTTTTCCCCGCTTAATTTTTATTCTACCAGTATCAAAAAAAGGCAAGGATAAATGATTTTCAGAAATATATTTGTCCAATAACAATATCACCGGCGACTGCATTAGCTCTGCTAAATTAAAAGCAAGAGCAGTAAGGTAAAAAGCCTCTTCTGCGTCGCCTGGAGCTAATACAACGCGGGGAAACTCACCATGACCAGCTGAAACAACAAACTGAAGATCAGCTTGCTCTGTCCAGGTAGGGAGTCCAGTAGCCGGACCGCCTCGCATTGCCTCCACAATAACGATGGGAGTCTCGGTTATTCCTGCCAATGAAACCCCTTCTACCATCAAAGCAAACCCACCTCCTGAAGTTGCTAGCATTGCCCTCACCCCAGCTGTTGCAGCTCCTTGAATGGCATTGATAGCAGATATTTCATCTTCAACCTGCCGCACCACCATGCCTTTGTCAGGACCAAATTTTGCCAAAGTATGCAAAATAGAAGATGCTGGTGTCATTGGGTAAGCAGCATAAAACTTACATCCAGCCGCTATCGCTCCCACCGCTGCCGCTTCATTGGCTGTTATTACCATTAACCTGCCCTGTCTTTTTTGCGGCTTTAACAAACATTTAAATTCACTAGTTTTGTAATTATCCATAACATAACGATAACCGCTTCTGGCTGCCTTAATATTTTTCTTGGCAATATCTGCCTGCTTGTGGCTAAATTGTTCTTTTATAACTTTTTCCAAAATGTTCAAATCATAATCAAGCAAAGCAACTGTCGCCCCTAATGTAACGGTATTGCGCATAACCTCCTGCCCTCCGGCCTCGCGCGCCAACCTATTAAAAGGAATATCGTAAACTTTAATCTTGCGCCTTTTTAAT
>WFTD01000041.1 GCA_015485755.1 Patescibacteria group bacterium
GGCTGACTAAATTACTATACCTCTCTACAGCAAAAGTAGTAAAAAGAGGAAGGTTTCTGTTCTGGGCATAATTCCAAGCTTCTTCTACCAGTCTGGCAAATAATTGGTCCTTGTCTTGAGCTGACCTAATATAACCACTATCTACAGATGGCGGCAAATGAAAAATTACATTGTTATCAATTACAGTAACGTCAGGACGGTAATTTTTTACATATTGCAAATACCCCAAGCCAAATAAAACGCTATCCCCAACATACCCTCCTCCATGCATCAACAGCACCGCCCCGTTGGGCAAGCTATCCATCATCGCCTTTACATATGCATCAGCCAAACAATAATCAGACCTATTGCTGGCTGAAAAATTTTTCAACAATAAATAACTAGGCAATGCAACCAGCAAAAGCAACCCCACCCATTTTATTTTTTTTGTTTTCAACTTTTGCCAATAAAAATCAAACATGCCAGCCAGCCACACCAACATTACTACAAAACTGATAAAATAATAAACCCTGTTATTATAATCAAGGTCCAAGCCATAACCACTGCTGCGCAGCAATGCTATTGGCAAGAACTGAGAAAACAAAACTAACAACCAAAACCAAAATTGCTTCCGTTTGTGCTTATACCACCAGCCAACGCTAATCGCCAACAAAACCACTACCGCTATACCAAAATTCATTTCAGCCGACTTGATAAAACTATCCAAAATCAAACTGATCTTTTGCCAATCAAACTGGAAGCTGACATCGCCATAATAGCGACGATTAAGAAAATTTATTATATCACCCCATCCTTGCAGATTATTAAAACGAAAATCAGCCCGACCAAATACTCTAATTGGTATATAAAGGTAAACGCTCAACCCCAACCCAAACCAACCGCCAGCCGCCAATAACTGAGAAAAATTTATTTGATGCCTAAACCAATCTCTAAATAAATACAAACAGTAGGGCAACAACAAAAATGCCAACAAGGGGTGGTTGGCGCTGCCCAGACCTATCAATCCTATGCTTATATATAAAAATTTTATTCTGCGGCTCTCCCTCCACCGCTGCCAAAAATAAAGGGACAAAACCCCAAACAAAGTATGGAGAGTATAAACCTCAGCGATTACGCTTTGCGACCACCAAACAACAGAAAAAGCTAAAGTAAATGCAGTGACAAAACTAACTAACCTGCTAACATTCAAACGCCGCAAAAGCAAAAACAAAACAGCTACCGCCCCAGCTCCAGCCACAGCTGAAAGTAAATTTACCTTTTCTGCTATTGAACCAAAGGGGAGAAAAGTAAAAATTTTTCCCAAAATAACATACAATGGATACCCAGTCGGATGGGGTATGCCCAAAGTATAAGCGGCCGTAATAAATTCACTAGAATCTTCAATATAAATAAGGGGGGATAAGGTTAACAAATAAACCAGCAATGCAAAACAAAAAGCAATTGCCGCATCTAAATTTCCCTTTTTGAGATGTTGAAGTAGATTAAGCATAAATTTATATCATTCTAACACAATTGCTACAAGAAACAAGCGGGATTTACAACTAAGCAAAACTTTGTTTTACTTATCTTATTAATAAAAAACAATGGACATCATTTCACACGGATTGTGGGGAGGGGTATCATTTGGCCGGTCTAACAAAAAATTTTTCATCTGGTCTTTTATCTTTGGCATAGCCCCAGACCTAATAACATTTGGGCCGTTTTTTGTCTTGCATTTCAGCAAATTTTACCGCCAGCATACAAACAACGCCCAAACTGCCCTTGACATACCAGCCTATATTTTCACATCTTACAATTTTACCCACAGTTTGGTTGTTGCGTTTATTGTAATAACAATAATTTTTCTCCTAAAGAAAAAGATTGTAAAGTTTTTGCTCGCTTGGCCTCTGCATATACTAATGGATATGCCAACCCACAGCATAAATTTTTTCCCCACTCCATTTGCCTGGCCGCTATCTGACATAAAGATAAATGGCATCCCCTGGTCTCATCCGGCAATTTTTATTCCCAACTGGATTGCCTTAACTATCGCAATAAGTTGGCTGTACTTTCACTCTAGCAAGCGAAAAACTTCCTAATTTGATAATATTATACGCCTCGCCTCCTTAGGAGACACAATCAAAATATTTTTAAATTTTTTCAACCTCAATAAATGCTTGTCAGAGCTGATAATTAAATCAGCCCTGCCATAAACTGCCGCTTCTAAAAATTTATTATCAGCTGGATCGTCTTTGATAATATTCAGCTTTCTGTATACCTTAACCTTATTTTCCGCTTTAAAAATATCTGCCAGCTCTGACAAAAATTTATTGGCTTTAACATTGCTTGCTATAAACTTAATTTCTTTCAATATTGGCTCTGTCCAAACTATATCAATCTTGCCAATTTTGGCTAACCTAATTATCTCATAGGAAAAACTATTGCGGTTAAAAAACCCCGCTATAAATAAATTGGTATCAATAACTACCCTCATATAAAAATGATAATGCAAACTGGCAAATAAAAAAAGTTTCTAAACAAAACAAAACAAAACCAACTAGACCAAAACAAACTGGATAAAACCAATTAACTATCACAACAGAAAAAAACAACCCCTCCAAAACAAGGAATTAATAATCACCAACACAACTGCTAAACAGATGCTTTACACAATTAAAAAAGACGGAATAATCCGTCTTATCTGTTAGCTTCTTTGCACTTTTTCAATAAATCTTCCACTCTTGTTTTTTCATGGGTAACATCAACATAATAATGAGTACCCCATTGTTCGCAATCTATAATATTATTTATAAAATTTAAATGCTCTTCTAATTTTTCTATAAAAAAACGCCGCGGATTCAATTCTAAAATTTCCATTATAATCAAGCGGTAACTAGAATCCAGCTCCAAAGTCGTTTCATCCCAAAAAAGCATATCAAGAATCAACTGTAAGTAATAATCACTCCACTGCTCACTGGCGCTCCTTTTTTTCAACTCAAACAAAATATTATAAAAATAAAGCGATCGTTTGTCCCAAAAGGGAAAGCTTGGCACGCGGTGAAAATTATGTATCCTGTACAATTCATCAATAATATCTGTTGATCTCATCTTAGTATAGCGCCTGTATAAACTTTCTAACATTTCAATCGCCTGTTTTTCTTTCTTGAACCAATTATCTGTCTCATCATCCTCGTCCTTTCCCGGAAACAAAAAACGAACAAAGTCAAAAAATTCTTTGATTTTCATCATTGATCTAACCTCCTTTTTAAAGATCGTTATTTGAATAATACAATATTTATCATCACCCCCTCAGCGGAGAGGGCGGGATTCGAACCCGCGGTACGCGTGAACGTACACTTGCTCTCCAAGCAAGCGCCTTCAACCACTCGGCCACCTCTCCGCTCAAAAGGTGATGGGTAGCAATGTAAATAAATATCCACTCATACTCCTACAACTACTATTTAAAATTATTTTCAAGAACTGCTCTAACTTAATTCCTAAAAACAAAATTACTTTTAATAAGTTACTATAATATTTATACTTTGTCCAGACTAAAACAAAGAGACCCTAAAATAGGGTCTCTAAAGGTAATGAGAGTTACTTTACTTATTTTACTTTTATAACTTGAAAAGATTTTCCTTGAAATTTTACTTTACCTCCAGGAGGAACAAAAGCCGAAACTGAAATCGGCACTTCTTTAAATAAACCGTCTTCACTGGCCACCTCAAGATTGCCACAAGCGCAAATATTCCGCACACAAAGCCCCTCTCCATTAAAACCGAAATGGACCTCGTTTAACTTGCCGGAAATGATATTTTTTAACACTTCCTCCCCTTTTTCATCAAAAGGGCGCAAGGCAAATACACCGTTAGACAATAAATAACTCATAATACCTCCTTTTGTTTGATTGGAAAAAGTCAAAGAACAATAATGCTATATAATACAACATTAAACATAACTGTCAAGAACAAAACCCCCTCTCTAATAGAGGGGGTGTTTGGTGGCTTTATTAGCAAATTTTTATTTTCTGCCCAGCGCCAAAATAGTCTTAATCACTGAATCAGGATTTAAGCTGATAGAGTCAATGCCTTGCTTGACTAAAAATTGGGCAAAATCAGGGAAATCAGATGGCGCCTGACCGCAAATGCCAATCTTGGTCTTGGTTTTTTTGGCTACCTTAATTGCCTGGGCAATTGAACGCTTAACTGCTTCATTTTTTTCATTGCCAACTTGGGCAACAATGCCGCTGTCCCGATCAAGTCCCAAAGTAAGCTGGGTTAAATCATTTGAACCAATAGAAAATCCATCAAACAACTTAGCAAACTCTTCTGCCAAAATCACATTAGCGGGAATCTCTACCATCATATAAAGCTCCAGCCCATTCTTGCCGCGCCTCAAGCCGTGCTTGGCCATAATTTTGATTACCTTTTTTGCCTCAGCCAAAGTGCGGACAAATGGTATCATTATCTTGACATTGACAAGCCCCATCTCATCTCTAACTTTTTTCAAGGCTTCGCACTCCATCACAAAGGCTGGCAAAAACTTAGGGTCATAATAACGCGAAGCGCCGCGCCAACCCAACATCGGATTGTCCTCTTCTGGCTCATATTGCCGGCCGCCAATTAACTCAGCATACTCATTGGTTTTAAAATCAGACAGCCTGACAATTACATCCTTGGGGTAAAAAGCAGCCGCAATGCGGGCAATACCCTCAGCCAGCTTATCTACATAAAACTGCCGTTTGTTTTTATAGCCCACCGTGATCTCATCTATTTGTTTCTTTACTTTTTTGTCCTTAATCTTGTTGTAATTAATCAAAGCCAAGGGGTGGATTTTGATATAATTGTTAACAATAAATTCTTCTCGCGCCAATCCCACACCTTCATTAGGAATAAAAGAAAAGTTAAAAGCTTGGTCAGGCTCGCCCACATTCATCATAATCTTCACCTTTGGCTTTGGCAGTTTGGTAATATTGGTACGCTTGACTGAAAAAGGCAAAATTCCCTCATACACCCTGCCTACTTCTCCCTCAGCGCAAGAAACAGTTACTTTTTGTTTGCTGCGCAAAACTTTGGTAGCATTGCCAGTGCCAACAATAGCAGGAATACCAAGTTCCCGTGAAACAATTGCCGCATGGCAAGTGCGGCCGCCAGCATCAGTTACAATAGCGCTGGCCTTTTTCATCACTGGCACCCAATCAGGATCAGTCATAGTGGTTACCAGCACCTGGCCTTCTTTGAATTTATTAATATCTTTTACATCTAAAATCACATTGACATCGCCACTACCGATCTTGCTGCCAACCGCCGCCCCTTCTACCAATACCTTGCCTTTTTGCTTCAGCTTGTATTCTTCCACTACAGAATAATTGCGTTGAGACTGAACTGTCTCTGGCCGGGCTTGGACAATATAAAGCTTGCCGGACTGGCCATCCTTGGCCCATTCCATATCCATTGGCTTTTTGTAGTGCTGCTCAATAATCACTGCCCAACGCGCAAGCTGCAACACCTCATCATCAGTCAAGGCAAATTTGTGCTGCTGGGCCGGCGGAACTTTGGCATCCTTAACCGGAGATTTGCCAGAAAAATTGTAAACTAACTTTCTTGTTTTTGGTCCTAATGTTTTGGCAATAATCGCTTTTTTTCCTTGCGCCAAAGTAGGCTTGAATACATAATATTCATCTGGCGTAACCATTCCTTGGACAATGTACTCGCCTAACCCGTAAATGGCATTGATCAGCACTACCTGGTCAAAACCAGATTCAGTATCAATAGAAAACATAACCCCTGAGGCAGCCAAATCAGAGCGTACCATTTTTTGCACTCCGACTGTCAACGATACCTTAAAATGGTCAAATCCCTTCTCTTCCCGATAAGCAATAGCCCTGTCAGTAAAAAGGGAAGCAATGCATTTCTTGACCGCTTTTAATAATTCTTTTTCTCCCCGAATATTCAAAAAAGTCTCTTGCTGGCCGGCAAAAGAAGCGTCAGGCAAATCTTCAGCTGTGGCAGAAGAACGGACAGCCACATCCACATTTTTTACTTTATACTTGCGGGAGAGCTGGCGATAATACTGCAAAATTTCTTTTTCCAAAACTGGCGGCAAATCCGATTGCAAGATCAGATTGCGCACCTTTTTGCCTCGCTCCTGCAAGTTGCGCAAATTTTTTACATCCAAATCTCGCAAAATATCTTTAATTGCATCCTTGATTCCAGCTTCCTTTAAAAAATACTGATAAGCATAAGCGGTTGTGGCAAAACCATTGGGTATATTTACGCCCTTTTTGGTAAGCTGGGAGTACATCTCCCCCAGCGAAGCATTCTTTCCACCAACTATCTTGACATCGCTGTTTCTAATTTCAGAAAACCACAAAAGAAATTTTTTATCTTTTCTCATAAAAATAACTATTAATTATATTAACTACATTATAC
>WFTD01000042.1 GCA_015485755.1 Patescibacteria group bacterium
GGCAATAGCCTTGCGGCGATGGTTTATTTTATCTCTTTCTAACTTTGTTAACTGATCATAGGTTTTATCAAATTCAGGCAGGTAAAAAATAGATCTAACTGGATAGCCAACACTTATTTTGTCAGGCATCTCTGTGACAATTTTGCCTTCCACAGCCCCTTCTGTTTGCAAATACTCATTTGTTTTTGGATCGTAAATAGTTATAACAGTTTTGAGGTAGGCCAATCTTTGATCGCCAGTTAAACCATCCATTTTCATTAAAATTTTTTCCACCAATTCTTGGTCAGTTAAAGGACGGTTTGATTCCCACCTTCTAGTGCGGACACCAGGTGCATTATCAAGAGCTGGGATCTCCAGCCCACCATCATCAGCCAAAGTCAACAGTCCCGACAAGTGGGCATAAATTTTTGCCTTTTTCAAAGAATTTTCTGAAAAAGTTTCTCCATCTTCTTCTACCTCTTGGTTAATGCCCAACTCTGCTAAATCAGTTAATTCAAAACTGAAATCCTTCATTATCTCAAAAAAATCATGTATTTTACTTTGGTTGTGGCTGGCAATTAGTAACTTACGCATAAAATTGTCTATAACCCTATTTCATCTGCAATTTCCTGCATAGCCTCCAGCGATAAAACAAAAATTTCCTCCAAATCAAGCCCTAAAAATTCTTCTGCTTTTTGAACAATAGCACGATTAACCCCGGCGGCAAATGATTTTTGTTTAAATTTCTTTTTGACTGAATCAACTGTTACGCTGGATAGTTTTTTGTCAGGCTGTACCAAAGCGCAAGCTGTAATCAGACCTGTTAATTCCTCTACGCTATATAAAGCTTTGGCCAATAACGTCGGCAATGATAACTCATGCAAATAATTATGAGCTTTAATGGCATAAATTATCTCTGGATGAAGCCCCTCTTTTGTGAGTATTTCTTCAGCTATAATACCATGCTGATGAGGGTCTTTTTTAGTCAAAGGATAATCAATATCATGCAAAAGGCCGGCAATACCCCAAACTTCCTCATTGCGATTGAATTTTCTTGCCAGCGCCCTCATAACTACCTCAACAGCCAAAGAATGTTTAAATAAATTATCATCTTCTGGAATATATTTTTTTAACAATTCTAAAGCTTGCTTCCGTGAAATGCCGGGATCAGTCGCTTCTTCAATCTTCTCTGTCTCATTTTGTTTGTCATCAAGTTTGGTTTTAGGCCGCATCAAAGGAAAGAAAACTACATCCTTTAGATTGTCCTGGCTGGTTAGCAGGGCAACGATCCTATCAATTCCCATCCCCCAACCTGAAATTGGCGGCATACCATATTCCATAGCTAAAATATAATCTTCATCCATCATCATTGCCTCCTCATCCCCTTGGCTTTTTAAGCGAGCTTGTTCTTCTAATCTTTTTCTCTGCTCCTGTGGGTCAACTAACTCAGAATAAGCATTAACCACCTCCCAACCGTTAATAACCAACTGGAACCTATCAGCTTGTTTGGGGTTATCATCATTAGCTCTAGCCAAAGGAGACAATTCAATTGGATGAGCGATGATAAATGTCGGTTTTATAATTTTATTGCGTGATACTTTTTTGTAGAGAGCGTCAACCAAATTGCCAAATCCTAATTTATCAATATCATCTATCTCAATCCCCTTTCTGCCAATCTCTGCTCGCAATCCTTCAACCGAATCAAATTCGTTTATATCAATGCCGCTGTCGCGCTTAATTAGCTCTGCCATTGGCACAACCTCATAAGGAGGGGAAAAGTCAATTGTTTGGCCAAAAATATTTAGTTCCAATTTACCAAAAATGTTTCTTATCATTTCAGTTACCAATTGCTCAGTAAATTTTAGATTATCTTGCCAATTCCAATAAGCGGCATAAAATTCTAGCATTGTAAATTCCTGCAAATGAGAAGGGTCAATGCCTTCATTGCGAAAACAACGAGCAAATTCAAATACCTTCTCATAACCGCCAACTATCAATCTTTTTAAATATGTCTCCGGAGCGATCCTCAAATACAAATCAATATCAAGGGCATTGTGATGAGTAATAAACGGTTTAGCTAAAGCGCCTGATGCAGTTGCATTTAAAATGGGCGTTTCTACCTCAACAAATCCATTTTCCTCCAAAAACTTACGCAAAAACTTTATAACCTTATGCCTTACTTTAAACACCTCCCTTGTTTCAGGGTTAACCAAAAGGTCCAAATAACGTTGGCGATATTTTATTTCTTGATCTTTTAATCCGTGGAATTTTTCTGGCAGCTGCCGCAGGGCTTTGCCCAAAAATATTAACTCTTCTACCATCAAAGTTATCTCCCCTTTGTGAGTTTTGAATAGCCTGCCGCCAACGCCAACAAAATCACCTAAATCAAACAAATCTATCAAGCCAAAATATTCTCCCAGCCTTTCTTTGGTAAAAGCTACCTGCATCCTTCCACTTTCATCTTGCAGATGAGCAAAAACAAGTTTGCCATGGCGCCTGATTGTCATTAAACGTCCAGCAGTTTGAAAAAAAGGATCAGCCGGATCTATCTCATCAGCTGAAGCAAGCTTCATCTTTTCTGCTTGGCTGACAATATCAGCAACTTTGTCTTTTTTGTCAAATCTCTCTGGATAAGGATGAAAGCCCAATTTTTTTATTTGATTGAGCTTGCTTAGACGCAATTGAAAATCATCTTGTTCATTGTGATCATTGGTATTAGCAGTGTTATCCATAAGCTTAAATTAAAGAAAATGTGGATTTATTATAAAAAAAAATTGCCAAATTGGCAAATGCAAACAGCCCCTTTGGGGGCTGCTTATTTTTGTATATTTATTTAATATCAACTATCTTATATAGCACTTTACCTTTAGGTAAATCAAGTTCAATCTCTTCGCCTTTTTTCCTTCCTAGCAGAGCTTGTCCCAAGGGTGATTCATTGGAAATTTTTCCTTGGGCCGGGTCAGCCTCATTCATACCAACTATTTCATACTCAAACTGTTTGCCGTCGCTTTCTATAATAACTTTATTGCCAACCTCTACCTTTTCCCTGTCTACTTCCTTTGTTGACAATACTTTGGCGTTGCGCAATATCTCCTCAATCTCCAATATCCTTTTGGCAATCAACCCTTGCTCATCTTTTGCATCTTGATATTCAGCATTTTCAGACAAATCACCCAGTTCCTTGGCTTCAGCAATCCGTTCTGCTACCTCTGGTAAAGCCTTTTCTTTAAGGTGTTTTAGTTCTTCTATTAATTTCTGGTATCCTTTTTCAGTGAGGATTTTTTCATCATATGCCATAATTTTCGCTTAATATAAAATAAAGAATAATGCCAAAACTGCCAGCTGTCAAGGGAGTGCTATTTAGAGCGTTTTCTTTTGCTCAAATTGTACCAATCAACCAACAGGGGCGAAGCGATGAATATGGAAGAATAAGTACCAATAATAGTTCCAATTATCAAGGCTAAAACAAATTGTTTAATTGTCTCCCCGCCAAACAAGAAAATGGCAAATAACACCAGTAAAGTGGTAAAAGAGGTATTAATAGATCTGACTAAAGTTTGATTTAAAGCTGAATTTACCACCTCAGAGAACTCTTTGTTTTTTTGGTGAAATAAATTTTCCCTTGTACGGTCAAACACAACGATCGTATCATTGACAGAATAACCCAAAATTGTCAATAGAGCCGTAATAAATAATATATTCACTTCATAATTATAAAAATATCCCAAAACTGCAAAAATTCCAGTAGTAATCAAAATATCATGAGCCAAAGCCAAAATTGCAACAATGCCATATTTCCATGATTGCACAGGATAAGATACTTTTCTAAAAGCGTAAGCAATATACAAAATTATAAATATAATAGCAATGGATAATGCGGTTATTGCTTTGTCTCGCAGTTCCCTGCCAATGGCTGGACCAATTGACTCAAATCTTATCTCAGTAACGCCACTATTTTCATCGGTAGAAAATTTTTCTTTTAATTTTGATAGTATCTGCTGATGTTCTTCTTCGCTGACATCCCTCAATCTGATAATAGCCCTGTTTTGGTCAACTGGCTGAATGCTAACATTGCCAAGATCAAGTTCTGCTAAAACATTTTTTATCTCGGTTGGCGCTGGCCTGGTTTGGGAAAATTCAACTTCCATCAAAGTTCCTCCGGTAAAATCAATTCCAACTTTAAGGCCCCACAAAGAAAGTGCGGCTATACTAATAGCTATAAGCAGCAAGGAGAAAGAATACCAAATTTTGCGGTATTTAATAAAAGGAAAAACTTTTTGGCTAGTTTTAGTCATAATTATTTTGAATTATTATCTCTTCTGTCTGCGCTATGGTCTTTATGGTATCCAAACAACCATTGGTGTTTAGTCAATCTTGACCCGCTAAAAAGCAAAAGTAATACTTTTGTGACAAAAATAGCTGTAAACATACTTACAATCACACCAATACTCAAAGTCAGGGCAAAACCTTTGATAACTGAAGTGCCAAACCAAAACAAAATAGCTGTGGTAATTAAGGTAGAAATATTTGAGTCACGAATAGCCTCCCAGGCTCGCTTAAAACTCTCTTCCACCGCTTTATTGAAAGGCTGGTCTTTTGACAATTCCTCTTTTAATCTTTCAAAAATAAGCACATTGGCATCAACCGCTATGCCCAGTGATAAGATATAACCGGCAATACCAGCCAAAGTCATTGTTACGCCAATCAATTCATACAATCCAAAAACAGCTACTGAATAAATAAGCAAGGCAAATACAGCCAAAAGTCCTGGTAACCTATAATATAAAATCATAAATACTACCAAAGCCAAAAGGCCAATCATGCCAGCCTTTAAGCTTTTGTCTAAACTTTCTTTGCCCAGAGTCGGTCCAACGGTTTGCTGTGATACAAGTTTTATCGGTACCGGTAAAGCACCAGCATTCAATTTCTGGGCTAATTGCTTAGCCTCTTGAATAGTAAAGTCTCCCGTAATAACAGCCTCCCCATCGGTTATTACAGCCTGAACGGTTGGTATTGATATCGGCTCTCCGTCCAAAAATATTGCCACTGGTTTATATAAATTTCTCTTTGTAATCTCAGCGAATAATTTCTTTCCTTCATCATTAAATTGCAAGCTAACTTGGGGAGCGCCAGTATTTTGATCAAAAACTAAAGTAGCCCTTTTCAAGTGCTTACCTGACAATTTTGTATTAATCCACTGCGGAGCTGGTTGAACTATATCAGTAGGTTTTTTCTTGGCAATTAAAATATGGCGGGCATGCACCTCTTTGTTTTCCCCCTCTCCCCTTTCCTCTAATTTTTGAATGATATGATAGCCAAAAATAGTTTCTACTGGCTCTGATGTTATCTCCCCTACTTTCAAATCGTCAAAAATAGCCTTATCAAATTCAGGCACAAACAGCCCCCTTTTTACAAATCCTAAATCACCACCCTTATCTTTGCTGCCAGGATCTTCTGAATATTTTTTAGCAAGCTCAGCAAAATCCTCACCCTGGTTTAACTTAGCAATAATATCTTTGGCTTTTTGGTAAGCTTCTTTGTTATATTGTTCTAATTCTTGCTGTTGCTCAGGGGTGAGTTTTGGTTCAGCTGTGTACTCAGGATTTTGTTCCTTAAACTCAAGCAATGGGGTCTCTCCAATCTGCTTGATTGCATCATTCACATCAAAAACTCCAGCCAGCTCAACAATAACTCTGTATTTATCGCCAACTTTATTGGTTTGAACTAATGGTTCTGACACGCCAAAAGCATTCACCCGCCTTTCAATAACATCACGCACGCCTTCAATAGCCGATTCTTCCTCGCCTGGCGGCAAATTTGATGTATCTGCCTCAAAAACCAAATGAGCTCCGCCTTGCAAATCAAGGCCTAATTTAGGATGAAACTTATTAAACCAAGAGCTGCCAGGAATATAATTGGGTACTTGCGGCGCTACAATCCCAGCAAAAACAGCTGTTATTAGCAAAATAACAAAAAATCTAAGCCATAATTTTTGTTTAACAGTCAAAGTTGCCTGTTTTGACTGTTTGTAATTATTTCCCATCTTTTCTGAAATTAAAAAAAATTATAGGTTCAACAACCTGAATTTAACAAATATTTATATAAATTCACAGACTGAAAGTATAATAAATTATTTTTTTATTTTAGGCAAGAGTAAATATCCACTTTTTGCTATTTTTATTCTATTATTTCTATCTCCGTGCCAACCTCAGCCCAATTATAAAGCCACTTGGCTGGTCCCACCCCCAACCTCACACAACCATGTGATACAGGCCTGCCAAGATGATCAGCTCCTTCTTTGATACCGCCTGGCCACTCTGGCAACTCATGAATACCATACAAACTACCAATAAAACTCATCCAATAAGGCATCCAGAGGCCATAACGGCGCGACCAAGCTCTTTTTGCTTTGTTGTTTATTTTATACTGCCCTACCGGAGTCTCATATCCCTTTTTGCCAGTAGAAACTGGAAAAACTGCCAAAGGGATACTCCCTAAATAAGGAATTAAGGTTTGGTTGGTTGTGTTGATAACTATTTTTTGCGGAAGTTTCTTTGGCTCTGGATTTAAAGGGTCAAAAGCATGGTTAATTTCAGTAAAATCATCAAAACCGTCACCATCAGTATCTTTTCTGCCCAGATCAGTTTTAAATAAAAGCTCCAGCCAATCAGACATACCATCACCATCAAAATCAGTTTGGGATAAAGTTTTATTTGCCTGATGAGGAGAGTAATGATTTTTTATCTCCAGGCCATCCGGATACCCATCGCCATCAGTATCAGGATTATACGGATCAGTATAATAAATCTCTACCTCTTCCCTATCGCCCAATCCATCTCCATCACTA
>WFTD01000043.1 GCA_015485755.1 Patescibacteria group bacterium
ATATAATTAGTTTGCTATTATTTTTTGTCGTTTATGTTGAGGCCTCGTAACACATCCAAATTGAGAAGAAGTTTTATTTTGGTAATTGTTGGCTGTTTGCTTATAATATTTTTTGTTTCTTTTGAAGATATTCGGGCAAAAATTAGAGATGAAAAAAGAAAAGCCGATATCAAGCAAGTGGTGAAGGCATTGGAAATTTATTATGGCAAATTTAATTTATATCCAGACAGCCAAGATAATGATTGGAACGGTTGGGATGCCACTTTTGAACCAGGCAGCCATCCTTATAGATTTATAACCCCCCTTGAGGAGGAGAGGATTTTGCTTAGAGGGCCAGTTGATCCTATCAATAATTCAATTTATTTTTATCGTTATCGCAAATTTCCCGCGGGAAGTTTTGGTTGTGAGAGGCCTTTTTATGTTTTGCAAATAGTTAATTTTGAAACAGCTCAAGATGATCACGGTTGGGGGCGATGTCCTCAGCGTGATTTTGTCAAAGAGCTTCCCAATGGTTTTACAGTAATGAAATTTGATTGAGTATGGCAAACAAGATAAAAGCTTTATTTTTTTTGGTTTTATTTTTGTTTATCAATAGCTTGATTTTGGTATTGTTGTCTCCCCAGCGGAGCAATTTGCTTGTTAGCCCTGGTTTGTTGGTCAAAAGAGTGAAACCAGAGCTATTGGATTTAAATCATGATTTAGATAGTGTTGACACAACTGATCAGGCAGAAGCCAGCAAATTGGATGGGAGAAGAGTTGAAAAGGTTAATCCATATCCTGTAGCTGTTATGATTGACAATCATGTAGATGCCAGGCCGCAGGTGGGTTTGAGCAGGGCTAGTTTTATTTATGAGACTTTGGTTGAGGGCGGAGCAACTCGTTTTATGGCTATTTTTGATGTGGAAAATAATGATATCAAAAAAATAGGCCCAGTGCGTTCAGCCCGGCCTTACTTTGTAGAATGGGCCAAGGAATATAACGCTCTTTATGTTCATGCTGGCGGCAGTCCGCAAGCTTTAGCCAAGATTGCACAAGACAATATCAATGATTTAAATGAAATTTCTTGGTATGGCACCCGTTATTTTTATCGCGACAAAAGTTTTTCAGCTCCCCATAATCTTTTTACTAACTCATCAAAACTTCAAGATGCTTTGATTTGGCGTGAGCTAAACAATCCCACCTACTCTCCTTGGCTATTTGCCACTTCCTCTTCAGTTATATCTAATACAGATAAGGGGGAATCAGCAGATATTTATATAGACTTTAGTCCTGGTGATACCTACGATGCCCATTTTATTTACGACAAAGAAAATAATCAATATGTTAGGGTTGTCAGAGAAAGAAAACCTTGGTTTGATCCTGATAGCAACGAAGAATTAAAAGCCGCAAATATAATTGTGCAGTTGATTCCGGCAGAACAGTTGTCAGGCGGAAAAGGTAGGCTTTTTTTGGATATTTATGGGGAAGGTAAGGGGTTTATATTTCAAAATGGAGAAATGAAAAATATTTATTGGCAAAAAGAGGGCAGAGATAGCAGAACAAAGTTTTATTACCAAGATGATCAAAAAGAGGTTATTTTAAGTCCAGGCTTGACTTGGATAGTGGTTGTTCCTGGTGATAGAGAGATCAAATGGGGAGAAAAAATTATTTTTCCATGATTTTTATAAATTAAGCAAAATAAGAAAAAAGCCACTATGACAGTTTAAGTGGCTTAATTTTTTTTATAATATCTATCCGTTCTTTTTTGGTGAGTAGCGGTTTATAGTAAGGAGGAGAATTGAATAGATCAATTTTGATTATATCTAGGATTGGTATTTTTTTGGTGACAGTCTTGCGCTTTCTTTTTTTCTTGGTTTGAGGTTGTTCCACATATATAACTATTTTTGACAACCAAAGTCTTCTTTTTAGTTCAACAGCTGCGCCATAGCAGAGACCAATTATATTTCTATTTTTTGTCATTTGAATGCGTATGCCAAAGGGAATCTTATTTATATTTGTCCAGTCAGACAAAGTTTGTGCAATAGATTCAATAATGTGTTGGGGGAATTTTTTCCTTGTTTCCCAATTTTTGCGAACCTCATCAAAGAGAGAGCTATCTATGGTAAAGTTCATTTTTTCCCCTCCTTTATTTTAGTTGGATTGTTAAGAAGCGATTTTTTTTGCTTAAGTCTTTGTTGATATTAATATTTCCTGGTTTTATATTTTGGCTGTTTATTAGCCATTTTTTAAAGTTAAATATATTCCTTGGATCTAATTCAAATATGATAAAGGCCGGCGGTTGTTTTAGTATTCTCATCTGTTTTATTACGCTTTGATAATACTCCAAGCCTTGTTTTTTGGCAAGCAGGGCCTTTTTTGGTTCATATTTTATTTCTTTTGCTCCTTGGCGAAAATAAGAAGGGGCAAGGTAGGGAAGATTGGCTACTGCCAGGTCAATTTTTTTGTCTCTTAGGGGTTTGAGCAAATCTCCTTGTTTGAAATTTATATGCAGTTTGAGCCGGTGGGCGTTTCTTTGCGCTACCTCAAGGGCTTTTTTTGAAATGTCGGTTCCGTAGACAGTAAGGCGGGGGAGTTCCTTTTTGAGAGCAAGGGCGATTGCACCTGAGCCAGTGCCAATGTCTGCTATTTTTTTGAGATTGTATTTTTTGATCAAAGCGATGGCTAGCTCTACCAGCATTTCTGTTTCCGGGCGGGGGATAAGTACTCTTTCATCTACATAAAGATTGAGGTTGTAGAAAGGTTTTTGTTTGATGAGGTAGGCAAGGGGATAATTGTGGCTGCGTTTTTTTATCATCAGGAAAAATTTTTTTGCTTGAATAGGTGTTAATTTAATATCCGGATGAGCCAAAAGAAAAGAGCGGTCTTTTTTCAGCAAAAAAGATAAAATCAATTCAGCGTCAAGGCCAGCTGAATTTATTTTGCTTTTTTTTAATTCCACTTGCGCCCAATTTAGAGCAGAGGAGATGGTCATATGCGGCTTATATTTTAGGTTAAAAATAGTAAATTTGTGCAAGTTTGACTGTCATTATATTAACATAGCTTAAAAGTTTTTTGCATCTAGCAAATATTAGCAAAATAAATTTGTTGCAAAATAGTATTTATTATATAATTTTAGTAGTTATATAG
>WFTD01000044.1 GCA_015485755.1 Patescibacteria group bacterium
CGGCTGTATATTGCGGCAGTTTGAGGTTGTAAAGGTTAAATTGTTTTTTGCCAACAAGCAGATTTTTTTTGTCAGTTGGCAAGAAGCTTAAACCATCAGCTTTTTGAGAGGTGAGAGCGGTAATAGCTTCATCAAAATTTGGGTAAAATTTAAATTCAATATTTTTTAAGTAAGGCTTGTTTCCATAGTAGACATCTGATGGTTTGAGGGTGTAGGAAATAATATTGCCGTTTTTATCTTTGCTTATACTATCAAATTGCCAGGGTCCGCTGCCAATTGGCTTCAGGTTTAGTTCAGCCAATTTAAAGTTTTGGCTGGGGATAACGCTCCAGGCATGTTCAGGGATAATGCCAACAGTTAAATTGTTAATAAAAGCTACATAAGGTTTATTTAGAATAAACTGAACAGTAGAGTCATTTATTTGTTTTACTTTCACGCCCCTAAATAAAGGTTCAAGCGGCGAGGCGTATTCTGGATTTTGAATAGTTTCAATTGTAAAAACAACATCGGCAGCAGTTAAAGGTTCTCCGTCTTGCCATTTTAAGTTTGGCCTTAAATAAAAGGTGTAAGTTTTTTTGTCGGGAGATACTTCAAATTTTTCAGCGAGGTCAGGTTCTAGTTCTAATTTATTGTTGTATTTTAATAAGCCAGAGTATATTAGCCTGGTCAGGTCAATATCCAAATCATTACCAGATGCTAATATTGGATTGATATATTGGGGAGAACCGATAGTAGCTTCAATATACTTTCCTCCGCTAGCAGGAACTATTTTGCTATGGCGCCACCCCCAGCTAATAACAAAACCAGAAATTCCAACCGCAAGAACAATAACAGCTATTAATATTTGTTTTTTTTCTTTGGCGGAGAAAAAGCGGGGTAAATATTTGAGTTGGTTAAGGCGAGGCAGCCGAGAAGATGTTAAAGACATTACCAAACGCTGATCATATGCACTGATATCATCGTATTTAGAGTTGGTTGTTGAAATGATATTTTTGCAACGCTGCCAAACTTTCTTAGCGTTGTTTTTTAGTTTATCTAGAGGATCTGGCACAACTTTTAGTTAAGAAAAAGAGCGCTGTATATTCCCAGAGCAAAAAATATTACTGCTAAAATTACAGTTATATAAGAAAGGGTTTTTTCTACACCTCGTTTGGCTCTAAATACTTGATTGCCGCCGCCAAAAACCACACCTGCGCCTGAACCTCTTTGTTGCATCAGCACGGCGACAATAAGCATTATAGAGATAATGATTTGTAAGATTGATACTATTTTTTCCATAATTTTTAATAAAAAAACAGGTAGGAGCACCTTAATCATTTCAAGTATACCAGCCAGCCAGGAAAATGTCAAGCAGAGATAGGGTTAGTCTTGATCATATTTATTCATATAACTGACAAGTATTTTTGCTTTATGAGGCCCAATAATCTTGGCAATTTCTTCTAAATTAGCCTGTTTTATCCTTTGCCAACTGCCAAATGATTGTAATAATTTTATTTTGCTAACCTTACCTAATCCAGGAACATTATCCAGGGGTGATTTTTTGTATCTGGTTTGATTAGTTTTTTGCAAGTATGAGTTTGCCAATTTGTGGGTTTGGTCACGCAATTTTCTCAGTAAGAGCAATTCAGGACTTGTTTGGGGCAATTTTATTGGCTTAGTTGAGTCTGGAGTGTAGATTAATTCTTGTTTTTTGGCCAAAGCTATAAGTTTGATTGGCTTGGCTTGGGGAATATGAGATAATGTTTTTTGGACGACTGAGAGTTGAGGTTTGCCGCCATCAAGCACTATTAGGTCGGGCAAAGGCCAGTTTTGATGGTTGAGGCGGCGGGTGATTATTTCAGCCAAAGCAGCCATATCATTGATGCCCGTTGTATATTTTATTTGAAAAATACGATAGTGCTGTTTGGCCAGCTTCCCTTTTAGCAAAACTGCCATTGCTCCCACTGTATTTTTACCATGCAGATGGGCGATGTCATAGCACTCAATCCGTTTGGGAGGATTGGGGAGTTTAAGCAGTTTTTGCAAGTTTAGCAGTGTTTTGGCATGCTTTTGCCAGGCCGGCAGGATTTGCTGTTTGTAAGCAAAAGCATTTTGTCTGGCCATTTCTAGCAAGTTTTGCTTGCGGCCGCTTTTGGGGATGGTGATTTTGATATTTTTTTGGCTGATTGTTTTTAGTTCAGCAAGTGATATGGCAGGAAGTTGTGGCAAAACTATTTCTCTAGGGATATCAGTTGCAGCGGTCAAGTATTGCTTGAGAAACTGCGCTAAAATTTCGGCTGTGTCAGTTTCAATTGATGACAGACGCAGATTTAGCTTATCAATCAATTTTCCCTGCCTTATTTTGAGCAGAGTAATCAATGTTTGTTTTTTGTCAGTTAGAGGGTAGATAACATCAAAAGAAACATTTTGATTGATAACAACCTGTTGCTTGGCTGCTGTTTTTTGCAGTTGAAATAAGCGGTCGCGCAGCAGAGCAGCTTTTTCAAACTGTTGTTTATTTGAAGCTTTTTCCATTTGTTCTTGCAGGGATGAGGCAATTTTTTGCCAATCACCTTGCAGGAATTTTTTTATTCCGGTTATTGTTTGGCGATATTCAGCTGGAGTGCAAGCGCGGATGCAGGGGCCGAGACAGCGGCCGATGTGGTATTTGAGGCAGGGACGTTTTGATATTTTATCTAAGTTACGGCGGCAGGTGGCAAAAGGAAAGATTGAATTTAAAAATTTGAGAGTTTCTTTGATAGAGCTAGCAGACAAGTAAGGGCCAAAATACAAAGCTCCGTCATTTTCTTTTTGCCTGACTATTTGAGGGATGGGAAAGGTTTGTTTTTCATCAATTTTTAAATAAGCAAAATTTTTGTCATCTTTCATTACTACATTGTATTTGGGGCGGTATTTTTTGATCAGATTTATTTCCAGCAGCAACGCTTCGGTTTCATTGGCAGTGGTGATGGTGTCAAGGGAGTCTATCTCTTTTACCATTACTTGTTTGGCTGGGCTTAGATTGGCAGCCTGGGGAAAATAACTTTTGACTCTTTTTCTAATATTTTTGGCTTTGCCAACATAAATAACCTGGCCGTTTTTGTTTTTGAATAAATAACAGCCGGGCAAGTTGGGCAGATTGTTTAAATTTATGCTTGCCATTGGGATTGACAGCTTATCCTTCTGGTGTTATCTTAGCATATTAAGTAAATTAAAAATAAAATATGAGGAGGGTGTTATGTATGTTGATGCTTTAAAATTATGGACAGATAATAAAATTTTGCAAGAAGCAAGAGAAAATTTTGTAAGTAAAATGAAAGCAGCCAACAGTCAGGGGGAATTGGTTGTTTATATCCACGGGCAAGATAATTTTTTGGCCAGCAAACACGGGCAATGGCTGTATCAAAATTTAAAGTTAATGCTGGAGGGAATAGAGAGGAAGGTGGTTATATATTTGTTGGCTGATGCGTTGGCTGATATCAAAGTTATGCTTAAAACATTAAAGGAATTTAAGGTGAAAAATAAGCTGATAATTTCTTTGACTGTTAGTCAGTTGGCCAAAGAAAATATACCAAGCAATATCAACGGCTCTATTCCTCGCCC
>WFTD01000045.1 GCA_015485755.1 Patescibacteria group bacterium
CACTAACAGTTCGCCGTATTCTTTACTTGTCATTTGCTGCTGTTTTTATAATAGCGGCTCCCATCCTAGTCCTTTATGCCGCTGGTTATCGCTTTAATTTTTACAAAAAAAAGATTGAAAAAACCGGCAGCTTGTTTATTTCTACCATCCCCCCCACTGTAAACATAAAAATAAATAACACTTTTTTAGCTGACCAAACAACTCCTCTTAAACTAAATTATCTTATGCCCAATGATTATTATGTCACGATCAGCCGCGAAGGGTTTACAACTTGGCAAAAAAAACTAACTGTATATCCGGGCAAAATAACCTTTGCTGAGCATATCTATCTCTTCCAATCAAAGCCAACCTTCCAAAAAGTCTCCCCCCAAAACACTCAATTTTGGATATACAACCCCCGTCTCAATTTTATCCTTTGGCAGGAAAGCGACGGTAACTTTTACCTTTACAATCTTCTGACCAAAAACACAGAAAACTTATTCAAACAACTAACAAAAATAAACCAAAGCGAATGGTCAGACAACTACACCAAACTGATGCTGCTAGCCAATAAATATTTACTAATCTGGGACACCGCTCTCCCCTCGCAAATAATTAAAATCCCATCCGAGCAAGAATTTATCAACTGCCGCTGGGACCAGGATGATGGCAATACCATTTACTGCCGAGAAAAAAATAAAATTTGGCTAACTACTACCGATAAGCCCAAGTTTATTTTAGCAGACAATTTTTCCTCTGAAGAAATACTGGACTTTTACAAGCAAGATGGCAATCTTTATCTGATTGTTTACAACCCCAAAACGTACACAAGTTATTTAAAAATAAAAACAATGGCTGTGCCAAACAAAAAAAACTGGCCCGATTTTATTCTGCCAAGCAGCAGAGGTTATGAATTTATAAATATTAACGGCAATACAGTCACAATAAAAGACAAACAACTGAAAAGCATTTACCAGCTAAACCTTAGTCGACAAGAAAGTTCATTTAACAATGCTTCACAAATAATACAAAATGCAATTGATGGCAAATACAACAAAAAGGGGGATTTTGCCTATTTTAATAATTGGGAGGTATGGCTGCTAAAGCAGAACCAAGGCAAGCTTATTACCAGGCAAACTGATAAAATTATAGATCTTTTTTGGTACCCCTCCAATAATTATCTTGCTGTAATTGAGGAAAATGGCGTAAAAATTATTGAACTTGACGATCGTGATAAGCGCAATTACACCCAATTTATCTCACCTTCCCCTCTGCGCAAAGCTGCTCTCAGTAAAAATGGCCGATATATAATCTGGCAATTTAAAACAGGGGAAATATTTACAGCCCAAATCCTTCCCACCGATCTTGATGTTGCGCTACCCAAACTGAGGCCTTAAGCAAAGAATCAAAAGTTCCAGCGTCAAACCACTCCCCTTTTATAATCCTAACATCAAGTTCGCCCGATTCTAAAAATTTATTATTAATATCAGTAATTTCAATCTCGCCTCTTGCTGACGGTTTGAGGTTTTTAGCAAACTCAACTACTCTGTTGTCATAAAGGTAAAGCCCGGTTACGCAATAATTGCTTTTGGGAGTTGTTGGCTTTTCTTCAATAGACAAAGCTTTACCCTGGCGATCAAATTCCACCACACCATAACGCTGAGGATCAGGCACTTCTTTGGCAAAGACCCGACCACCGCTGCTAAAACTTTTTATATGTTCAGACAGGTCTTCTGTAAAAATATTATCTCCCAATATCATCACCACATTATCATCGCCAATAAAATCTTCGCCAATAATAAAAGCATCAGCCAGTCCTCGCGGCTCCTCTTGAATTTCATAAACAAAATTAGCACCAAATTTTTTACCTGACCCTAATAAATGCAAAAAATGGCCGGCATAATCCGGCGCAATAATTATTAAAATATCTTTTACCCCTGCTTTGAGCAAAGTATACAAGGGATAAAAAATCATTGGCTTATTGTAAACTGGCAATAATTGTTTGCTAGTTACAGCTGTTAGCGGCAATAAACGGGTAGCTCTGCCTCCTGCCAAAATAATACCTTTCATATTAATCAATCTTCCTTAATTAAGGGAAATTTCAAACTAGATGGGGCTGATAGTTGGGTTCTGATAACGACATTGGGATATTTTTGTAGATAATCTTGGATTCTTTCGTAATTTTTATCAGGCAACTTCTCTGGAAGTTTGTCCAAAGGAAAAAACTCAGCCGTTTGATAATCACCGCCAACTTTTATTTCCTGCGAAGGGTCAATTAACTTAACCTCAAACAAAACCACTAATTCATTCTGGATTGGCTTAGAATAAAGGCCAATAACGTTTATTATCTTAATGTCAAGACCTAACTTCTCTCTGATATGACGCATAACCGCCTCGTCAATTGTCTCGCCCAGGCTAACCTCTCCACCCGGCAACCTCCACATATCCCGATCCTTCCTTTTTACCAGTAAAATTTTATTGTCCCTTATTGCAATCGCATTGACCGCTAAAGTAAAATCGTGTGCCATATTTTTATTTATTTAATAAATATTCCTTAACTGCCGCTTGCCAATCTCGTAAATAAGGAAATTTAGTGCTATTTAAAATACCGTAATGGGGGCGTTTAGCAATGGTCGCAAAATCAGAACTAGAACACGGTTCTATTTTAGCATTATTGCCGCTAATTTGCAACACATAACTAGCCAAATCATACCAGCTGGCAACACCATTATTTACCAAATGATAAACCCCCAAAGGGTATTTATCCAGCAAGTGAAAAATTCCCATCGCTAAATCATAAGTGTAGGTTGGATGGCCAAATTGATCATTGACAACTTTCAAGGGGTGGTTGGAACTAGCCTTTTGCAAAATAGTTTCAATAAAATTTACCCCCCGAGGCTTGCCTCTTTGTTTAGCCCGGCCAAATAACCAAGAAGTGCGGACAATATAAAAATCAGCGTCAGACTCAATCAAAACCTTTTCGCCTTGCCACTTAGTCCAGCCATAAAAATTAATCGGATGAGGCGTGTCATCCTCATTATAACCATTCTTATTATTGCCAGAAAAAACTTGCTCTGTGCTAATTTGAACTAAAATAGCGCCAATCTTTTTTGCTGCTTCCGCCAAAAAAGCAACTGCTTGATGATTGATCCTATCAGCCAAATCTCTATTGCTCTCAGCTCCATCAACATTAGTATAAGCAGCTGAGTTGATGATAATGTCAGGGGCAAGGGTGGCTATCTTATCCAAAACGGCTTTTCTATCTGTTATATCCAAATCGTTTTTATTCCACAAAACTGGATTGAGTTGAGCAAATACAATACCCAGATCGGTTCCCAACATCCCTCTTGCTCCTAAAATAAGAATCTTTTTAGCGCCAATCATATTGCCCGAGACAATAATTTTTGCCACCACCATTCATTTTGCTTGTACCAAGCAACTGTCTTCTCCAGCCACCTGTCAAAATCATATTCCGGCTCCCAGCCTAATTCATTTTTGATTTTACTCCAATCAACCGCATAACGACGATCATGGCCAGGACGATCTTGAACAAATTCAATCATACTTTCATCTTGACCTAACAAAGCTAACACCTTTTTGGCAACTGTCAAATTATTTATATCCTCTGTCATACCGCCAATACAGTAAGTCTCCCCCACCTTTCCCTGTCTAATAACTAAATCAATTGCCCGACAATGATCCTCAACATAAAGCCAATCACGCACATACAAGCCATCGCCATAAATAGGAATCTTTTGGCCGCGCAATAAATTGGTAATCAACAAAGGTAAAAATTTTTCCGGATATTGGAATGGCCCAAAATTATTGGAACAATTGGTAATAGTATAAGAAAGTCCATAAGTGCGGCCATAAGACCGCACTAAATGGTCAGAGGCTGCTTTAGAAGCGCTGTAAGGAGAGTGAGGATCATAGGGAGTCTGCTCATTAAATTTTTCACCTGAATCAAGGTCTAAAGACCCAAAAACCTCATCTGTAGAAACATGGTGGAAATGCTTGACTTTATTCCGCAAGACAGCGTCAAGTAATACCTGGGTGCCCACCACATTTGTCTCAACAAAAACTGCTGGGCCAGTAATTGACCTATCAACATGGCTTTCAGCGGCAAAGTGCACAACTAAATCTACCTCTGGTAAAATTTTATCCAATAATCCAGCATCTCTAATATCGCCTTTAACAAAATGATAATTGGGTAAATTATCTACAGCGCGCAAATTATCTAAATTGCCAGCATAAGTCAATTTGTCCAAATTGATGATAGTGTCAGACGGATAATTATCAAGCCAATATTTAATAAAATTAGCACCAATAAACCCTGCTCCGCCTGTAACTAAAACCTTCATCTTATTGCAGGTAAGATCTTATTTTTTTACCGACATCTTCCATCTCTCCCTCAGCGTAAGACGACCCCTCCCACATCTTTAAGTTGTCATACTCAAACCGAGGAATAATATGAAAATGCAGATGATAAACTACTTGGCCAGCCGCCGCGCCGTTATTCACCCCCAAATTAAAACCATCAGCTCCGACTCCTCGCTTTATTGATGGAGCGATTTTTTTAACTGCTGAAATCAAATCAGCTAGCACCTCATCTGGTGTATCTAGTATATCCTTAAAATGCTGTTTGGGTATTACCAGTGTATGCCCTTTGGTAATTGGCGAAATGTCCAAAAAAGCAACCACTTTATCATCTTCATAAATTTTTTCCGCTGGCACATCACCAACAACTATTTTGCAAAAAATACAATCAGTCATAATTATAAACTTAATTATTAAAATCAATTAGCATATTTTTATCTATGGTATGCTCATCTCTTGTCCAATCAAAGCCAATTTTAGCATCATCATAAGGCAAGCGCTCTTCATCTGGACTGTCTGGATTATAATGCCTGGTAGTATGGTAAAAGAGTGTCACTGGATCAGCTGAAATAACTTTATAGCCGTGCGCTACCCCTTTGGGAATGAGAATTAATTTGTAATTATCTTTTCCGGCAAAAATAACATTGGTTTCACCGTAAGTGGGTGAATCCTCCCGCAAATCATACAAAACAACCATTGCTTTACCTGTTGCCACAAACCACAAATCATCTTGATAATTGTGATAATGCCAAGCTTTAATCGTGCCCGCGTAAGCAACCGTCATTGTTGACTGTCCAAATCTTTCTAATAAATTATCATCATCTCGCAAAACCTCAATCAAAAATCCCGGCTTGCTTACATCCTCATCTCTGTCAGGAATATCTTGGTGCACTACTAACCGCTTAATTTTTACTCCCTCAATCATAAACTAATTTTAATTATTAATATTGTAAACAAAAAAACAGCAAAAAACAAATTTTTAAATATGGCGCAATAGCCAGATTGCGCTAGCAGCAGAGGCCAAACCTACCACTACTGCCACAATAATCTTTACCCAACCAAATGGCAGAATCAGAGCAACTGCCAAAGCTGTTACAATGCCAACTATTATCACCAATAAGTAATCAAACCAACCTATCTCTACTTTTTCCATTTCCTGATCATTATTGTCATTGCCAGATAAAACTAACAAGAAAAAACCGCTAAGCAACGCTAGCAATAAAAACCAGTGGGGAGAAAAATGGGCTGTAACTATTTTAGGACGCAAGTCTTCCAGTATAATTAAAATTAAAAAATAAAACAAAGACCATTTAAATATCAATTTCAATGCTATAAAAATGTCACGATTGGTTATCATAAACCTAATTTATTTTTCAATCTATTGATAAAATTTTTCAACTTTATTTGATAATTGTCAGCCGTAATCGGCTCTTTGTACAAAATAAACTCAACCGATCTAATCTTCAATCGGCCGTTATTTTTGTCCAATCCCGGCGCAGAAACTAAAAACTGATATATATGATCTTGCAACTTTAACTGCTCAGGTCTAAAAACAGCCTGCGCTCTTCGCCAACCATCAGGCAGAAATTCTGGCGGATAATAAGAAGTTGCCAAAAAATCAAACTTATCCAAATCAACATCCGGCTGCCATTTAACTGCATTGGACAAGTTCAAATCCGCATCCAAAGCATAAACAACCACTTGGGCCGTCTGAGCTGCGCGCTCAAAATCAGACAAAGTATTTAACTGCCACAAAATATTTTTTTTGCTTTTGTTTTGGCAAACCCTTACCTTGCCCAACTGGCGGCAAGGCCAATCCAAATTATCAATGTAACTATTTTCTACCGGAAACAAAGCCACGCTCCAATTTATACCACCAACTCCCCCTAATTGGATAAGATCCTGCCTATTTGGCTTGTATTCAACTATCATTTTTATTTTTTGATATAAACGGGGGATATACAAATCAAAATAAATTGGATCTACCATCACCTCCCAGAAAGCACTATCCCCTTCCGTAAAAACTCCAAGCAAACGCTCCGGCGGGTAAGGCCCTTGAACAAATTTGCTAGATTCAACTGGAGAATGTCTAATAACCTTAATTCCGGTTGGATTAACATAACTAACAAACAAAAAAACAAGCAAGACAAAAAGTCCAGCTCCGCTCAAAATATTCAACCACACAAACCAAAACTTTCTCATATTTAAATTATAGCAAAAATAACAAGAAAAGATAAAAACTTACCGCTTATTGCCCTTTTTCCTTAAATTGATAAAATAAATATTAGTTTAACCTCAAAATTAATGTTATCTTTCAAGAAATTATTAATAAAAAATACCACCTGGCTAGCCATCGGCGATATTTTTTCCATGGCTATTCTTTTTGTAATAACTATTATCATTGCCCGCTCCTTGGGAGATGTTGCTTATGGACAATTTGCTTTTATTTTAGCCTTTGCCCAACTGTGGCAAGTGTTGGCTGAATTTGGTCTGTCAATCATCGCCACCCGCGAAATGACCAACCACAAACATGATTTGCAAAAATTTCTCAATAACTTCCTCTCCCTCAAGCTAATAATATCAATAATAACTTTTGTTTTAATAATCATAACTGTCCAATTTATCAATAAACCTCCGCTCATCAAGAACCTGATATATATTGCCGGAGGTTATATTGTTTTTTATACCTTTACTGAATTTTTGCGCTCTGTATTTCGGGCTTATGAAAAATTTAAATTTGAAGCTTTTATAAAAATTTCACAGCATATTATCCTGTTTATTCTAATAGTAAATGCAATTTATAATCACTCATTAACCCAAGCCACTTATGCTTATTTCTGGTCAGCTGTATACTCAACTGCTATAACTCTAGTTGTTATTTATAAAAAATTTACCCACTTCAGCCTAGCTTGGGACAAAAAACTTATCATTTACCTCCTCAAAGAATCATGGCCAATGGCCCTAGCTAATATGTTTGTTATTGTTTATTTCCGAATTGACACTGTAATGCTTTCTTTGATAAAAGGAGACCAACCAACCGGTTGGTATAACGTCGCTTACCTATTAATATACTCGCTTTCCTTTATCCCTTATACAATTATGAACTCTATTTATCCCAAACTATCTCAACTGGCCAAAACTTCATTAGAACAAACCCGTTATATCTATCGGCGTAGTTTGCTCTTAATCGCTGTTGGCGGATTCATTATTCTTGGCATTGCCAATCTTATTATCAAACCTGCCATAATTTTTTTCTACGGCAATGAATTCACCCCAGCTGTACAAATATTCTATATCCTAACTTTGGCTGTCTGGTTTGCTTACCTTTCCCATGTCTGGTTGTATACGCTCAATGCGCTAGGCAAACAAACTTTTTATACTTTAGCCACCGCTATTGGCATGCTCATCAACCTTTGGTTAAATTTAAAGTGGATACCAACCTATTCTTATACAGGAGCTGCCTGGGCTACAGTTATAACAGAAATGATTATTGCCCTTATAATAATGATAGCTACTGAAATCACCATTCACTCTTCTTCTATCAAGCGACGAGAAATGCCTCTGCCAACACCAGAAAAACCATTCAAATAATATATGTCCACCGCTATTCTAATTCTCCATCACAAAAAAGTTAAACTAACAATAAACTGTTTAGAATCTCTCAAAAAACAGTCAACTGAAGATTTTCACATTTACCTCCTTGTGCAAGGAGCTGAAAGAGAAGATCAGATAACACTTTTCAACCTTTATTCCAACTGGCCCAAAATAACTATAATAAACAAAGAGAAAAATTACGGCTTTGCTGAAGGGAACAATATTCTTATCCGCACTGCCTTGGCAGACCCTCAAACAAAATACATTATCACCTTGAACAATGATACAACTGTAGACAAAAATTTTGTTCAAGAAATCATTGAACCCTTAACTCTAAGTTCTAATATTGGCATGGTGCAGGCGGAAATGAAAAAAATGAACGAACCCAATCAAATTGACTGCTTGGGAATAGAGCTGATGTATTCTGCTTTGCCTTTTAACATAAAGAGCTATGATAAACAAAATTTTATCTGCTGTCCCTCAGCTGGAGCAGCTGCCTATAGCCGCTCCCTTTTGGAGAAAACAAAAATAGCCAAACAAGTGAGCTCTGGCTTTGAATCGCGAATAGAGTATGATTATTTTGACTCTCGCTTTTTTGCTTATTGCGAGGATCTTGACCTGGGACTGAGAGCTCGCCATCTCGGCTTTAAACCAACCCTTGCCAATCAAGCCATTTGCTATCACCTCGGTTCAGCAACTAC